>JBAULD010000487.1:0-5536 GCA_049578005.1 Polyangiaceae bacterium | reverse complement strand
GCGAGAAGAGCGGAACGTAGCGGTAGGGCTTGGCGAGGTACCCCGTTTCTTGAATGACCTCACCCTGCAGACTCGAAATGGTCGACCGATTGACGACAAACGTCACTCCGCCCTGTCCGCTGACGATTTCCTTTTCTCGCCAGAAGTTACGAGGCAGGCCCGTTCGGCCGACTTGGTCTTGGCCGTACGAGAATCCGAGAAATGGCGTCACGTTCTTGTTCAGGAGATCGACCGCAAGCGTGGCCCCGCCCGCAAGCGACAAGTAATCGGGCTCGCTGGACACGACTCCGTTGGCGCCGAGCGTCGCGTCACCCAACTTCACGCTTCCTTCGACCGAGCCGCCGTGCCTCACTTCGACCCAACGGCTGGACGCCGTCGATACGATGTCAACGGACGCCGCCGACACGACGTCCACCAGGTATCGGCCGCCGATTGACCATCCCGCGAGAACGTCGGAGACGCTCGCCGCGAGCGACGGACTAACGACGTTGACGTCGTCGCTATCCGTGTAGCCAGAAACCTCCGTCGACGCCTTCGCCGTGATGGGGCTTCCGCCGCCATCCGTGCTCTTCGTGTCGGCGGCGAAGCCCCAGTCGCTTCCAACGAGAATCGACACGAGCGCCGCGATGGACGCCGCATGTGCTCTCGCCCGCGGCCTTGTCATTCGAAACCGCGCTTTGTAGTGAGCGCTCGACGAAATCCCCTCGATCCGCCGACGCGGACACGCGAGCCTCCCGCTAGTTGCAGCCGCATCCACCCTGCGCGCCCGAACCCCCGCCGACGGCGCCCTCACGAATCGCGTAGACGTGAGCGGCCCCTGGACGTGCCATGTCGCCGAGCAGCATCGTCGGGTGAGCGAGGCGCCCACGTTCGTACGGCTTTACCTCGGCGCATCCGCTACCGAGAAGCAGGGCGGTCATGAGAAGAGTTTTCCAGGTCATGGTGAAAGGATTAGCTCGATGTTGGTGAACGATGGAGTATCCGGGAAGGTGAGCGTAGATGGCGTCGGCCCCTTGGTGAATTCCACGAACGTGTTGGGGCCTTGCACATTGAAATCGGCGGTTTCAAAGTACACGCGATACGTGCCGTCCGGCACGACCTTTTCTGAGGTATCTGTGAAGTTCCAGTAGACGACGTAAGGGCCGAATGTGTAAGCGCTCGCGCTCGTGATCGCATCAACGGTGTTGCGCGACAAGCCAGCCGCCTTCGTGACCTGGTTCCAAAGAATGATGTGATCGATCCGGGCTTTGCCCCACTCCTGGAGCGTCTTCACGAACGCACCCGAGCTCTCGGCAATCCAAATGGCGCCGACGTTCGCGGGGCTGTATCCCTGACCGTCGTCTACGGTAGTGACGGCCACTGTGAGCGCGTGCGCGCGCGGTGTTCCTGCGTCGATCGCGTGGTGCGCCGCCGAATCCGGCCCGACGCCGGCTTCGTTGACTCGATTCCCACCGGATCCAGGAACAGTAGTCGAAGACGCGTCCATTCCAACCTGAATCTGCGCTGGGGGGCCCGCATCTCCCGATCCATACTCGGTGGCTGCGGACCCGGCCTCGGCGACTTTCGTGACGGAGGTCGGCGCCGGCGGTGCCGTCGTGTTCACGGCAGATGTGGCATCGTAACTTCCGAATGCGGTAATCGCAGCGTTTGACGAAGCGTCGAGAGCCGGAGGCCAGAGCTCGATCTCGGGCGTATAGGGGTTGCAGCCCCAAATGAAGGCCGAGATGCATGCGCTCGACGCGGCGATTCGTGAGCCGTTCCGGAACGTCATGGTTCGTCTCTGCGAGTACCTCTCATAGCACGGATATCCTCGCGGACCTCGACGTCCGGCTACGGCGAATACTTTCACAGCGGCGGTATACGGCGAGACCGCGCCGCAGATTCAAGTCTAGCCTCCCGGGCCGCCCGTGGGCGCACTGTCTCGGGACTCATTCGACACGAAAAGCGCCGAGGTGCATTTCAAGTTGCTCGAGGCGATCCGCCAGCGTGCGCATGACATCGTCGAGTTGTCTCGCATGCTCGAGGCTGCCTTGCGCGGCACCTTCGAACACCGCGAGCGCGTCTTGGATGCGATGGCGCTCGCGATTCTGGGCATCGCTGGCAAGCGCGATGGTTTGTAGTCTACCGGTCATCGCGCGCACGGCGGCAGTCATCGATCGGCTGTCTTGACGCTGGGCAACCGTGGAGGTTCGCACGTCGTCGCCGACGGCTCGCGCCTTGGCCACGGCGACTGCCATCTTCTTGTGAGCCTGCCGCTGCGCGTGCGCGGCCGCCGAGATGCGTTGAGTCGCGCCGTGGACCTCGGTTACGGCCGCTGTGACCAAATCCACTCGTAGGGCCTGGTCACGGCTGGCCTCGGCGATCTTCTGTACCGTCTTTTCGGCCTGGCCCGCACTGTCGATAATCGCCCGCAAGCGTGCTCCCGCCTCCGTGGAGCGCCGCTCTCCGGCCCGGACCGTCTCCTGACCGGATTCGACGGCTTCTACGGCCTGACGGATGTCAGCCTGCACGGAAACAATGAGGTCGGTGATCTGGCTCGTGGAAGCCGCCGTCTCCGCCGCCATCGAACGAACCCGATCGGCCACCACTCCGAATCCCGTGCCGTGTTCTCGCGCTTCCGACGAAATGATGGATGCGTTGACTGCGAGCAGGCGAGTCGCGCCAGCGACTTCGTCGATCACGCGAACCACTTCGCCGATTGCTTCCGAGCGACGGGACAGACGCAGAACGGCCTCGCCCACGGCCCCGAATCGCTCCTGGATTTCCCGGATGGAACCGATGGTCTCGTCGACGGCGTCGCGACCCGATCTCGCGGCCGCCAGTGCTTCGCGCGCCAGCGACTCTCCCAGCTCGGCGCTGCTCGCGACCTGCCGGATGGACTCCGTCAACAGGCGCAGCGAACCGCTCGTCTTCTCCACGTTGTGAGACAGCTGCCCCGTGCTTTCGGCAACCGCCGCCACCTGGTGCTCCATGTGTTCGCCTTCGAGCGATGCGCCGTCGATGGTTTCTGTCAACGTCTGTGCGCCCCCCGCGATTCGCCCGATCTGCTGGTCGAGGCTGAGGATCGAATCGATCGTCTCGGACGCCGTTTTGGAAAGACTCTGGACTCCGTCGCCCACGTGGCCAATCGAGTCGCGCATCTGCACGATTGCCCCGGAGCTGTTGTGGACCGCATGGTGCTGCCTGCGACTGTCTCCCAGCATTTGTGTGCTCGCCTGTCGCAAGGCCAGGGTGACTTCGGCGATGGCCACGACCGCCCGTCGCATCGGTGAGATGAGCGCGTGCAGTTGGCCGAGCATTCGGTCGATCGACGAAATGAGCTCACCGAGCTCGCGCGGGTACCACACTTTCGGTGGTTCCGGCCGAGCACGCAGATCGCCCTTCCCGATCGAAAGCACTACGTGCGAGAGGTTCGTGACCGGCTGAGCGATCGCCTTGGCAAGGAGAATGGCGGCCCCGAGGCCGATTGCGAGGGCGCCGAGCGCGAAGCTCACCATCGTCAGGAGCGCTCGGACGGCCCGCTCCCGCACGGCTGAATTCGGCCAAGTGGTCGTGACCCACCAATGAACGACGCTCGACTGAACCAGCGCCGTGGTCCCGCGCCGGAGCTCGCCGGTCTCACTCGGGCCCAGGCGCCTCGCGAGTTCCCCCACGGGCGAATCGTAGAGGTGCACGTTGGTGAGGCTCTCGAGGGGGGTAACCCGATCGGCGCCGGCCGCCGCCACGACGCGGCCGGAGCTGTCGAGAAGGACGCTCGTGAGCCCGGGCGCGGCCTCGGTTACCCGCTCGAGCGCGCGCTGCACGGGCTCGAGTTCGATGCCCAGGGCGACCAGTCCGAGGCGATTGCCGGCCGCGTCCACGACAGGAGCAGCGAAGCTGACGCCCGGCTTCCCGGATAAGCGAGATCTCACGAGCTCGGCCGAGAAGGCGGCGCCTCCCCTGATGGCCGCGACCCAGGAGCGGTCACCGTAGAACCGCCCGACAGCGGGCTTTTGCGCGCCACCGGGCTCCACCACGATGCCGCCGACCGCCAGTCCCTCGAAGTCCAGGATCATCGCCCCGTACAGTCCCGGAAAGACCTGGAGGTACTGCGCTGCTCGCCAGCCCTGAACGTCCGTGTTCAAGGTTCCCGCAGCCGCAACCTCTCCTGCGAACGTGCGAGTGACGTTCGCTTGCGCCTCGACCAGGTATCCGAGCTCGCGGGCGAGCGACGTGCTCGCGAGAAGGGTTTCTCGATCCGCGAGGTCGGCGGCCGCCATGGCCGCCGCCCGCGCTTGAGCGACTCCAAACACGACGACCGGGAGGGCGGCGAGGGAGCCCAGCGCAACCAGAAGCTGCGTCCGCAGTGTCACCCTGTTTGGGTTAGTCAAACCGCGAGCTCCGCACTTCGACTCGTCGGGCAGACTCCTCGATTGGGCACGATAGATGGACGCCCGCTGCGAGCCGGCCTGCTCGCCCGGGTCGTGGCCGAGCGTCTCGTGCGCTGCCCCCTAGGATTCGTGAGCGCTGTTCGATCCGAGCCACCGTTCTGCTTCCAGCGCGGCCATACATCCCGTGCCTGCCGCCGTGACCGCCTGCCGATAGACGAAGTCTTGCACGTCGCCCGCTGCGAACACTCCGGGGACACTGGTCGCAGTGGTCCCTGGTCTCGTTCGAATGTAACCGTTCGGGTGGAGCTCCAGTTGCCCCGAAAAAAGATCGGTATTCGGCGTGTGTCCGATCGCGACGAAGAGTCCCGTGACTGGGACCACCGTGGATTCGTTCGTCTTGACGTTCCTCAGTCGCGCGGCAGTCACCTCCCCCATTGACACGTCGAGCACTTCGTCCACGACCGAGTCGTATACGGGTATGATCTTCTGGTTGGCAAGCACTCGTGACTGCATCGCCTTGCTCGCGCGAAACGACTCCCTCCGGTGCACGAGAGTCACGCTTCGGCAAAGACCCGACAAGTACATCGCCTCTTCCATGGCCGTGTCGCCGCCCCCGACGACCATCACGTCTTGGCCCCGAAAGAAGGCTCCGTCGCACACGGCGCATGCGGAGACGCCGCGACCCTTGAGGGCGTGCTCGCTTTCGATGTCCAGCCACTTGGCTTGCGCCCCGGTGGCGATGATCAGCGAATCCGCGCGATGCTCGACGTTGTCGTCACCGGACCAAATCCGGAACGGGCGGCCCGAAAGGTCCACGCGGTGGACGTCTTCGCTCACGATCTCGCAGCCCTGTCGCTCGGATTGTTCGCGGAAAGCTTGCATGAGCTGGGGCCCGGCGATCTTTTCGGGGAACCCCGGATAGTTCTCGACGTCGTTGGTGATCATGAGCTGACCACCGGCAATGCCTCCGCGTACGACGCCCTCGAACAGCATCGGCCGCAAGTTCGCGCGAGCGGCGTAGACCCCAGCGGTGTGGCCGGCAGGGCCTGAACCAATGATGATGACTTTGCGTGTTGTGTGCATGGCGGGTGACAAGTGCGGGCTAGAGTAGGCTCTTTACTTCGCGCTCGATCTCGGCTTCTTCCCCAGCGTGGTAGCCCAGATGG
>JBAULD010000486.1:0-2485 GCA_049578005.1 Polyangiaceae bacterium | reverse complement strand
CCGTGAAAAGCACGATGGGAGCCACGAAAATCATCATTCCGGCCGCTATCCTCGGCCAGGGAACGCCTTCGATGTTTCCCTGCAATCCGGCGAAGTAGACCGGCACGGTCTGGGCCTCGTAGTTATTCAGTGTCATGGCGAAGCCAAACTCGTTCCACGACGAGATCAGGCAAAACACTCCCGTCACAGCCATTCCGGTGGAAGCCTGCGGGACGATGATCCGGAAGAACGTGTGGAGCTGCGAGTACCCATCGACCAGAGCGGCCTCCTCGAACGCGCGCGGAATCTCGTCCACGAAACCCTTCATGAGCCAGACCGCGAGCGAAAGGTTGAAGCTCGTGTACAAGAGAACAAGGCCCACGTGCGTGTTTTCGAGCGCAAACCAGCGGTACATCACGAGCACGGGAACGACGACGGCCAGCGGCGGCAAGAAGCGCGTCGATAGAATGAAAAACAGCCAGTCTTTGCTCCCCGGAATGCGGAACCGCGAAAATCCGTAGGCACATATCGTTCCGAGACAGACCGCGGCCAACGTCGAAAGCACACCGATGATGATGCTGTTGCCCAAATAGTGGTAGAAGTCGTTCGGCGTGCCGGCTACCGGCTTGGACAGGTTTCGGTAGGCGTCGAGCGTCGCTGCGAATCGAACGGAGTCCTCACCGCTCGGGTTGGACCCGAACGGTCCTGACCAGGGAACGAACTTCGCGTGTGCGCTGATTGTGTCCTGATACGTCTTGACCGACGTCAAGGCCAGCCACGCGAGCGGGAGAGTCGCCAGGAGAAGAAACCACACGACCAGAACCGCGCGGACGGCCCTCATGGAATTATGCCTCGGCCTTCCCTTGTCGCCGGCCGAGGGTCTCGATGTAGCGCACGAAAATCGTCGCTACGGCGATGACCGCAACGAGAATGACGACGCCGTACGCAGAGCCAAGACCGACTTTGTAGTCGCGGAACACCACCTGGTAGATGCGCGCGGACAGCGTCTGCGTCGAAGCGTCGTTGGGACCGGTAATGGCCATGACCAGATCGAACTGTTTGAGCGCATCGGTCGCGCGGAGAAGCACCGCCAACCCCAGGAGCGGCGCGCACATCGGCAGCGTGATGGATCGGAAGACCAGCCATCGGCTGGCGCGGTCGATTTCGGCCGCCTCGTAAATATACGCCGGAATGCTGTTCAATCCTGCCAACGAAATCAGCATCATGAACGGCGTCCACATCCAGATGTCCACGAACAGGATCGAGACGAGCTTCAGGTCGTCGTCGGTCAGCCACTGAGGTTGAGGCAGGTGCAAGAGTGCCAAAAGCTGGTTCAGGATCCCGTAGTTACCGTTCAAGATCAGGTTCCAGAACAAGGAGAGGACCACCGGGCAAAGCATCATCGGTATCAGCAGGACGGTAAGAATGACCGCCTTGCCGGGCACGTGATCTCGCATCGCCATCGCGAGGACGAAGCCCAGGACCAACTCGACCGAGACGGAGACCAAAACGAACACCCCAGTGACGGTCAAGGCGTTCGCATAACGTGCCTCGTTGAAGAGCACCGTAGAGTTGTGCCCACCGACCATCTTGACCGGACCGCCTGACAAGTCGGCGTTCGTGAAGCTCAGGTAGATGTTGAAGAGTAGGGGAAATAGATTCATGGCTACGAGAAGAAGCAGCGCGGGAGCCACGAACCCCGCGCCGATCAAGGACGACGGGGCGGCTCGCGGCCGAACGCGAATCTCGTTGTGCTTCATCCGTTGGGCTTCTACGGCGTCGCCTGCTGGAGGATCTTCTCGTGTTCGGACGCCATTTGGGTCAGTGCGTCCTTCGACGACTTCTTGCCGTCGAGAGCCTCGCCGAGCTGTTGGGCGGTCGCGGCGATGAGCTCGTTGTAGGCGGGGACGTTCCAGAAGTCTTGGGCAATATCCATGGACTCCGCGAAGGCGGCATTGTACGGACTCGCCTTCCTGAATTCGTCGCTCTTCAGGATCTCCGCGTTGGCGGTGAAACCACCGGGCTTGCGCACCCACTGCTTCTGGGTCTCGATCCGCAGGAACCACGCGATGAATTTCTTGGCGAGGTCCTGCTGTTGTGGAGACGTCTTGTTCGAAATCGAAAATCCCTGTCCTCCGAGACTCGCGAACCTTCGATCCCCCTCTTTGGGCATCGCGAAGAACCCGACCTTCCCGGACATTTTCTTGGCGAGATCAGGAAAAAAGGCGAAGTAGTTCATGAGCATCGCAGTGGAGTCGTTGACGAAGGGCTCGAGCGCTTCGCCGTATCCGAGCTTGCTGCCACCCGGCGGGGAATACTTGAGGAGCGCTTTGAAGAAATCGAGCGCTCGCACCGCGTCGGGGGAGTCGAGCGTCCCTTCCACTTTCGATGTTTTCGGGGCGGCCCACGCTCCGCCGAACGCGTAGAGCACTTGTTCGAAGCCCATGACGATGTCGTCGTACCCGCGCCCCGTGATGAGAACGTCGCCGTAGCGTTTCTGGCCGGG
>JBAULD010000485.1:0-7494 GCA_049578005.1 Polyangiaceae bacterium | reverse complement strand
CGCTCGCTCTCGGCGAAAATCACGCGACTTCTAGGCCACGTCATCGGCGAGCAGTGGGGCGCAGAGTGTTCGAGATTTGCGGCCGGGCCTATTGCGCCTGCTTGCGCTTAACGTCGCCCCGCGCCTGTGGTCCATCGAAGTGCCGTCGTGGACGCGGGACATGGCTGCAGGCGATGCGCTCGATCGCATCCTCGCCGCGCGGCGAGGGCGAGCGTGCGATCGTGATCGCGCGTTGCACGTCGCTTGTGGGGAAGGAAAGCTCGGTCTTTGGAGAGCGAGGCTCGCCGGTTGGCTAGCGAGATTCGCGGTCGACGAAGGGAATGCCGCCGTGGACCAAGCCCGCGACGGTGGTCGTGTGGCGAACCCCATTCGTCCGGACGCTAAGCGTGGTCGTGGACGAGGGGGGCTCGGTCGTTGAAGACGGTGGCTTGGTCGTCGAAGACGGTGGCTTGGTCGTCGAAGACGGTGGTTCGGGGGTGGACGAGAGTCGCTCGGTGGCGGACGAGCGTGGCGCGGTCGTCGAAGACGGTGGCTCGGTGGTGGACGAGAGTCGCTCGGTGGTCGACGAGGGTGACGCGGTCGTCGAAGACGGTGGCTCGGTGGTGGACGAGAGTCGCTCGGTGGTGGACGAGGGTGACGCGGTCGTCGAAGACGGTGGTTCGGTGGTGGACGAGAGTCGCTCGGTGGTCGACGAGCGTGACGCGGTCGTCGACGAGGCTGACTCGGTCATTGAAGACGGTGGTTCGGTCGTTGAGGGCAGTGACTCGGTCCTCGACGAGGGTGACTCGGTCCTCGACGAGGGTGGGTCGGTCCTCGACGAGGGTGGGTCGGTCGTTGAACTCGGTGACTTGGTCGTCGAGGAGGGTGACTCGGTCGTCGCGGGGCTGCGCTCGCTTTTCGCGCACCGACGTTGGCCGATGAACGAGCCAGGCTTACCGCCCGATCGAGCTCTTCGGCGGCTTCGACACGTGCGCGCTCTCGGCGTCGAAAAAGCGCCACGGCCGATCCGCCCATTCGCCCGCGTACGAGACGCCGACCCGCGCTGTCACCGCAAGGCGCGGCCTCTTCGACCTCGGGCATAAATAGAGGGGCGGCTCGGTCAAATCGTGACCGTCGAGCGCGCGCGTGATCCCCATCCCCCGCGCGAAGCGCCCGGGACCGTCGAGGCGCGCTCCGTGCTCGCGTCCTTCGAAGCCGAACAGCGGTTCGCCCGCCCGTACGAGCACCGCATGGCCTCGCCCTTCGCCGGCGCAAGTCACGTTGAAACAGTCGTGCATTCCGTAAATGAGAAACACATACGCGTGGCCCTCCTGACCCAGGAGTACCCTCGTGCGCTTGGTCAGGCCGGCACGAGCGTGACACGCGAGGTCGCGCGCTCCTCGGTACGCCTCGGTCTCCACGATTCGCGACACCCGCGGCATCGCTCCCGCCGGTCCCTCGTGAACGACCAGGCAGCCGATGAGCCTTCGGGCCTGGACGAGGGCGTCGCGCGCATACCACGTTCGCGGGATGCGCGCAGCGCGAAGATCGTCGACGGACATGACGGCGCCGGTCTCGATATACATGTGGGCGTGTGATCGGCGACGGTCCCCCTGGAAGCAGGCGGCCGCAAGCGCTAAATCTAGTGGCCACGGACGGGCATCGAGCAAGTGCTCGCGAAGCCGCCAGAGAGCAGACATGTTCGATCAGTTCGGGATCAACGCAGGCTACGTCGAAGAACTTCACACGCGCTGGCTTCAGAGTCCTCAATCCGTCGACGAGGACTGGCGCAGCTTCTTCGAAGGGGGCGAGTCGGCCGCAGGTTCGCGCAGGGCCGCGCTGCCTCCGGCCGCCGCGCAGGGATTGGGCCTCGATCGTGCGGGCGCGGAGGCCCCGTCGAAGAATGGGAACGGCTGGGGAGGTGGTGGTCCCGCACCGACCAACGGGAACGGCAACGGCAACGGAACCGGCGCCCTCTATCGCGAATCGGTCCGAGAAACGGTCATCGCTGCTACCGAGCTGCAGAGCGGGGTCGCGCAGCTCGTCAACGCCTACCGCGTGCGCGGACATCTCTTCGCCCACGTCGATCCGCTCGGCAATCCCGCCAATGCCCACCCCGAGCTCGAACTCGCGAACTTCGGACTGACCGACGCGGATCTCAACAAGACGTTCTCGACGGCAGGGATGAGCGGTCTTCCGGAGCGAGCCACGCTGCGGCAAATCGTGCGGCACCTGAGTGAGACGTACTGTTCGTCGATCGGCGTCGAGTTCACGCAAATCGAGGAGCCCGAGCCTCGCCTCTGGTTGCAGGAGCGCATGGAGTCGACGCGCAACCACGCGTCGCTCAACCACACGGAGCTGCTTCGCATCCTGACGAAGTTGACCGAAGCCGAGATCTTCGAGCAATTCATCCACAAGAACTACGTCAACGCGCGACGCTTTTCGCTCGAGGGGGCGGAGAGCGTTATCCCGATGATCGACCTCCTCGTCGAATCCGCCGCCCAGCACGGCATCGAGGAGCTCGTCATCGGAATGGCGCACCGGGGACGGCTCAACGTTCTCGTCAATGTTCTCGGCAAGAACGTCCGCGAAATCTTCGCCGCGTTCGACGACAAGCGCCCCGAGCGGTTCTTCGGCGCAGGGGACGTCAAGTATCACTTGGGGTACTCGAGCGACGTCGTCACCCAGTCCGGGCGCGCACTGCATCTTTCGATGGCCTTCAACCCGAGCCATCTCGAGTTCGTCGATCCGGTCGTCGAGGGCCGCGTCCGCGCGAAGATCGATCGGCGCAAGCGCAAGAGCACGATGCCGCTCCTCATCCACGGCGACGCGTCGTTCATGGGGCAGGGGGTCGTCCCCGAAACGCTCAACCTGTCGCAGCTCGAGGGCTACACGACCGGCGGCACGATCCACCTGGTCGTCAACAACCAGATCGGCTTCACCACGCTCCCGAGGGACTCCCGATCCACGCGCTACTGCACGGACGTCGCGCGCATGCTCCGCGTGCCCGTCTTCCACGTGAACGGCGAGGACCCGGAGGCGGTGATTCAGGTGACCCGTCTCGCCATCGAGTTCCGCCAGCGGTTCAAGCAGGACGTCGTCATCGACATGTACTGCTACCGGAAGTACGGACACAACGAGGGCGACGAGCCGCGATACACGCAGCCGGTGATGTACGCGCTCATCGACAAGAAGCCGACGGTGCGAACGGTCTACGTGGACCGTCTGGTGGCGGCCGGACACATCACCCGCGAAGAGGCGGACACGATCGCGCAAGAGCGGCGGGCGACCTTGGAGGTCGCGCTCGAAGAGGCGCGCAAAGGCGACTTTCACCAAATGCCCGAGGCCATGGGAGGCGTGTGGGCGCAATACCGCGGTGGCCCCGACGCCGGGGTCCCCGAGGTGTCCACGGCGTTCCCGAAAGAGCAGCTCCTCGACGCGCTCGACCGGTTGACCCGGATGCCTCCCGGCTTCCGCCCCAACCCCAAGGCGCTGAAGATCGTCGAGCAGCGCCGCGAGCGAGCGGCCGCGGGCAATCCGCTCGACTGGGGCACGGCCGAGCACCTCGCCTTTGCCACGATCTTACTCGAAGGTCACGGCATTCGGATGAGCGGGCAGGACGCACGACGCGGAACGTTCTCGCACCGGCACGCGGTGCTGTTCGACACCGATACCGGCGAGCCCTACACGCCGCTGGCGCACTTGGGCGATGTACTACCAGGCGACGCGAACGGAGCGGCACCCACGCAAGTGGGACGATTCGAAGTCTACGACTCGCCCCTCAGCGAAGCGGGGGTCCTGGGATTCGAGTACGGCTATTCGCTCGACCGTCCCGACAAGCTCGTCATCTGGGAGGCTCAATTCGGTGACTTCGCGAACGCGGCGCAGGTCATCATCGATCAGTTCATCGTGTCGGCGGAGGACAAGTGGGGCCGGCTCTCGGGCCTCGTTCTGCTCTTGCCGCACGGCTTCGAAGGGCAGGGGCCCGAGCACTCGAGCGCGCGAATCGAGCGCTTCCTTCAGCTCGCGGCCGAAGACAACATTCAAGTCTGCAACCTGACCACCCCCGCGCAGTTCTTTCACGTGATGCGTCGCCAGGTGAAGCGCGCCTGGCGCAAACCGCTCGTCGTATTCACCCCCAAGTGGCTGCTGCGGTTCGCAGAGGCGGCGAGCCCGCTCGACGACCTCGCGACCGGATCGTTCCACCGGGTTCTCGGCGACGACACCGTCAGCCCGGGCAAAGTGAAGCGAATCCTTCTTTGCAGCGGCAAGGTCTATTACGATCTCGCGTCGGAGCGCCGCAAGCGCAAGCGCGACGACGTGGCCATCGTGCG
Organism: Polyangiaceae bacterium; assembly: GCA_049578005.1. Lineage (GTDB taxonomy): Bacteria > Myxococcota_A > Polyangia > Polyangiales > Polyangiaceae > Palsa-1150. Next base: position 3,181 of record JBAULD010000485.1, on the reverse strand, counting down.
GCTCGAGCAGCTCTACCCGCTGAGCGACGCGCTGACGATCGCGCTCGCTCCCTATCCCGCGGGGACGCCGGTCGTCTGGGTCCAGGAAGAGCCGCGCAACATGGGCGCGTGGTACTTCCTCAGCGCGCGCAAGAACGAAATCTTCGCCGGGCGGCATCCGCTCTCGCTCGTCTCGCGAGAAGAGAGCGCGAGCCCGGCGACGGGCAGCGGCGCCGCGCACGCGCTCGAGCAAGCGATGCTCCTCGCGCAAGCGTTTCAAGACTGACGAACGCGCTTGGCGCTGGCGTTCGGGCCATCATGGCGGTGCTCGGTCTCTTGGATACATGGGGCTTCGCGTTTCTCGGCGTGGGCGTCGTGCTCGCAGCGGCTCTCGTCAATCGCTTCGCCCCGCAAAAGCGCCGCCGCCTCCGTCGCACGCTCCTCCTCTACGGCCTCTTCGTCCTCACGATCGGTGCATCGCGCATCATGGAGCACGTGCGGTCGCCGACGATCGGGTCGTGGGCGGAGCACGTTCGACTGTTCGGAGGTCTCTTTTCTGCGTTCACGTTGGTCGACATCGTGGCGCTCGCCGTCTTCGAGGTGGCGCTGCCCGCGCTCGGGATCACGCTCGTCGCGATCACCGGCGACCTGGTCGTCTTCGGAGCGTATCTGTTCGCGGCGCTCGGCGTGATGAAGGCGTCCGGTGTCACGCCGTCGTCGGTGGTGACGACATCGGCCGTGTTCAGCGGCGTCCTCGCGCTGAGCTTGCAGACGACGCTCGGCAACGTCATCGGCGGCGTCGCGCTCCAGATGGACGGGAGCGTTCACGTGGGCGATTGGCTCCAGCTCCCCGACGGCCAGCAGGGCAAGATCGTGGCGATTCGCTGGCGCCACACCGTGCTCGAAACCCGCAACTGGGACACGATCGTCGTGCCCAACGCGAACCTGCTCGCGCAGAACATCGTGATTCTCGGAAAGCGCGCCGGGCAGCCCGTCCAACACAGGATGTGGGTCTACTTCAACGTCGACTTCCGGTATCCCCCGTCCCAAGTCATCGACGTCGTATCCGAGGCTCTCGACGGCGGGCCGATCGACGGAGTGGCCGAGGACCCGAAGCCGAACGTCATCTGTTACGACTTCGCGAAGGACGGTCGCGACAGCTTCGCGTACTACGCCGTGCGCTACTGGCTTACGGATCTCGCGAGCGACGATCCGACGAACTCGAGGGTCCGCACGCGCGTCTTCACGGCGCTCAAGCGCGCCGGGATTCCGCTCGCCCGTCCGACCCAGACGCTGTTCGTCCGATCGGAAGAAGGCGACGCGGTCCAATCCGAACGCCGGAAGGAACGCCGCGTCCACGCGATCGAGCGCGTCGATCTGTTCCACGCGCTGACGCCCGAGGAGCGGGATTTCATCGCGGACCACCTGAAGGACGCGACGTTCACGGCGGGCGAAACGGTGACCAGACAAGGTGCGATCGCGCATCACCTCTACATCTTGTGCGACGGAAAAGTGGAAATCCGGAGGCACGCTCTGGGTGGCACGTCCGATCCTTCCGCGCATGGACAAGACCGCGCGCCCACTGGGCTCGCCAAGTCGGTCGCGACGATCGAGGCGCCCAATTTCTTCGGGGAGATGGGCCTGATGACGGGTGAGCCGCGCACGGCCGACGTCATCGCGCTCACCGACGTCGAGTGCTATCGCCTCGACAAGGAAGGGCTCCAGCGAATCTTGGACGAGCGTCCGGCGGCCGCGGAGCAGTTTTCGAAGACGCTCGCCAAGCGCCGCGTCGACCTCCTCACCGCGGTCGAGGGGCTCGATGCCGAGGCGGGGCGCGCCCGCATCGCCACCGAGGCGACGCGCATCCTGGACAAGATCCAGGAGTTTTTCGGGCTCGCTCGGACGACCCGAGTCTGACGCGGAGACGCGCTCGAGTCTGCGTCGCCTACTGGGGCGGCTTTTTTCCGCCCGCGGGAGGCGCGCCGTCCGCCGGGCGTAGGAGCACGGCGATCACCCAGGCAACGAGTCCGACCACGACGACGGCCGTCACCACATAGAGGATGTGAGGGTCGGGCATGCGGGGGCGCATGGTAAGCGAACCCGAGCCCCTGCGGCGCGGAAAGTTAGTTTCCGTCGCCTAAATCTTCGGCGGAGGGGCCGGCGCGGAATCGACCCTTTGCGACGCCTGCGCGGCGGCGAAGGCCTTGGCTCGTTCGAGGAGTCGAATGTTGTCCGTGGTGTGGTCGGCGCCCACGACGGCGACGAAGTTTCCCTCTTCCTCCCGCACGTTGATATCGAGCCAGGTGTTCGGGAGGGAATAGGGATCGTTCGTCAAGGGAGCGGCGCGGCCCAGGACGGCGCGAGCATTGTGACACTGGAGGATTCGGGTCATCTTGTCGACGCTGACGCCCTCGGGCGGGCGAAGCAGGATGCGGGTCGCGACGACTTTGCTGACTCCGTTGCCGTCGTTCATGAACTTGCCCTCCACCTGGAGCACGCGCGTCGTTTGAACGACGCGAAGCTCTTCCGGCGTTGTGGCCGCGTCGCACTGGATCCGCTCCGCCTGCGTGGCTTTGTCCGTCAGCGACCCACCGTTGAACCACGAGCATCCGGACAGGATTCCAGTGGCCAGCGTGGCCGTCACCCACTCGCACGGGCGCTTCAACACGACGAGCACGGTAGCGCGGTCATGCATTCCAGTGCAGCTGAAGGCGACGGACCAGGAGAAAAAACACGCGGATGGCGTCGCCGCGGGCACGGCCCGTCCTTGCCAGACCATCTCGCGCTCGCCCGGCCCTTGAAGCCGTCGCCCCTTTTCTGGCAAGAAGAAGATCACCGTGTCGATACGCGAGCTCGGGATCGAGGGCGCGATGCGCGGAGCGGCCATTCGCGCACGAACCTGCGTCGTCGTCTTTTGGGCAGCGTTTCTCCACACGCTCGGCTGCGGGGGCGCCGGTTCCGGGACGAGCGGCGGCTCCGATGCCGGCGGTCTTGGGTCGAGCGGCAGCTCCAGCGGGAGCAGTTCCGGGTCGAGCGGCAGCCTCGATGCGGGCAGCTCCGGGTCGAGCGGCGGCTCGGGGAGCAGCTCGGGGTCGAGCACGGAGGGCGGCGCAAGCGGGTGCGTACCGGCTTCCACGCAGTGTGCGGGCGCAGGGACCGTGCAATCGTGCGGATCGAACGGGAAGTGGGGCAGCCCGTGGAC
>JBAULD010000484.1:0-2692 GCA_049578005.1 Polyangiaceae bacterium | reverse complement strand
GCTCCGCGTGACGCGCACGTAAAGATGCGCGCTCGGAGCTTGTGGGTTCGGTACGGCGAGAAGATCGGCATCAAAGACGTCACGATCGACATCAACGCCAACGAAGTGCTCGCGCTGATCGGCCCGAGCGGGTGCGGAAAGAGCACGTTCCTCCGATCGCTCAACCGGATGAACGATACGGTCCCCGGCATCAAGGTGGAAGGTCAGGTCGAGCTGGACGGGGACCACATCTACGGCCTCGACGTCGACCCCGTGCTCGTGCGGCGGCGGGTTGGCATGGTGTTTCAGCGGTCGAACCCGTTCCCCAAATCCATCTTCGAGAACGTGGCTTACGGGCTTCGGATCGCGGGTGTTCGCGAGCACTCCGTGATTGCCGAGCGCGTGGAGCGAGCGCTCCGTCACGCCGCGCTATGGGACGAAGTGAAAGACAGGCTTCAAGAGTCGGGACTGGGGCTCTCCGGTGGACAGCAGCAGCGCCTCTGCATCGCGCGGGCCCTCGCGGTCCAGCCCGAGGTGCTCCTCATGGACGAGCCGGCAAGCGCGCTCGACCCCATCGCCACGGCGAAGATCGAGGATCTCGTTTCCATTCTGCGCAACGACCTCACCATCGTGATCGTCACCCACAACATGCAGCAAGCGGCACGCGTTTCGCAGCGGACCGGCTTCTTCTACATGGGCCGCCTCGTCGAGGTGGGGGAGACGACCAAGATATTCACGCGTCCCAACGAGCGTGAAACGGAAGACTACATCACAGGGAGATTCGGCTGATGACGCGATTTACACACAACTCTCGGGCGGCGACAATCCTGTCGCTGTCTCTCCTCGCATGCGCCTGGGCATGTGACAAGACGCCGCCCGCCGCCGAAAAGCCGCAGCCGTCCGTCTCTTCGACGGCGGCGACGGCGCAGGCCGAGACCGGAACGGTCCAAGTGAGCGGGTCCAGCGCTCTTCAGCCCCTCGTGAACGCCGCGAAGGAACAGTTCGAGGCTAGCCACAAGGGGATGAGCGTCGAAGTCTCGGCCGGTGGCTCCAAGAAGGGGCTCACCGACGTGGCATCCGGCGCGGTGCAGATCGGCGACAGCGATATCTTCGCACCTCCGGATTTGCAGGGTCAGTTGATCGATCACCGCGTCGCGGTCGTCGGCTTTGCTGCCATGGCCAACAAGGGGCCGTTCAACGAGAAGGTCAAGGCGGTCTCGATGCAAGACCTGGCCAAGGTGTTCTCGGGCGTGACGACCAACTGGAAGGACCTGGGCGGCTCGGCGCAGCCGATCGTCGTCATCAATCGCTCGCCCAATTCCGGAACGCGCGCCGTCTTCGGGAGCATCGTTCTCGGAGGGGACAAGTTCGTCGAAGGCCAGACCGAGGACAACTCCGGCGCGCTCGTGGCGAAGGTCAAGCAGACCAAAGGCGCTATCACCTATATGGCGCTGTCGTTTGCCGATCCCGAGATGGTCGTAATCGGATTGAAGAGCGACGCGGGCGTCATCGACCCCACTCAGGCCAATATCACGAGCGGGCAGTACCCCATTTGGTCGTACGAGCACATGTACACGAAAGGGCAGCCGACCGGGACTGCCAAGCAGTTCCTCGATTACATGGTGTCCCCTGGCTTCCAGGAGCACGTTCTGCCGACCGTCAAGGGGTTCATCCCGGTCACTCAAATGAAGACCTCTCGCGACAAGGACTGATCCGTGGGCAACGGCGTGGCACTCGTAGACGCTCGGGAGGCGCAACCAGGCGGAAAGCCGATATCACGCCCCCGCGTCGGCGAGGCTGTAGTGCGGGGGTTCTTGATCGCCTGCGCCGTGTTCGTCGTTCTCACGACGCTGGCGATGCTGGCGTTTCTCGGCCAGACCGGGGTTCGCGGTGCAGTCTCCGTCGGCATCTGGCCGCTTCTCACGGGCGACATCTGGAAGCCGGAGGCCGGGCAATTCGGCGGATTGGCGCTGATCGTCGGAACTTTCACGAGCGCGACGGGGGCGATCGTCCTCGGCGCCGTTCCGGCGGTGCTGGCCGCGGTTTGGTTGACGGAGTTCGCGCCTCTGTTGTTGCGCCAGGGCTATCGCCGCGTCATGGAGATCGCGTCGGCCATTCCGAGCGTCGTCTACGGATGGCTCGCGCTCGTATACTTGGTGCCGATCATGGAGGGCATCGCCCACTCGCTGAAGGGTTCGGACGCGCCCGTGACCGGCGAAGGCCTGGGTGCGAGCGCCGTTCTGCTCGCGATCATGATTGCACCGACCGTCCTCCTGCTCGCTCTCGACGCGCTCTCGCGGGTCCCGCAGGCGCTGCGCGACGCGAGCGCCGCCATGGGAGCCTCGCCGTGGCAGACCGCGTTCCGCGTGTCGGTCCCGTACGCCTGGCGGAGCATCCTCGTCGCCGTGTTCTTCGGATTTGCGCGCGCCGCCGGGGAGACAATGGCAGTGCAGATGGTCATCGGCGGCGCCCGAAGACTGCCGACGGACTTTCTGTTCTCGCCGACGACCACCATTTCGGCCCAAATCGTGATGGACATGCAGGAGGCTCGACCCGGCTCGCGCGAGAGCGACGTGCTCTATTCGATGGCCCTCGTGCTCCTGGTGGTCTCGATCGCAGTCGTGCTCATCACGCGGGCGCTGAGCAAGCAGGAGGCCCGGTGACGCACACGTCGTCGGTACATCGATCTCGACGATCCGGCAGCGGAGTGGAA
>JBAULD010000483.1:0-2714 GCA_049578005.1 Polyangiaceae bacterium | reverse complement strand
GTGATAACGTGGCCGACCGCGACTCGCCGGCGGCCGCAGATAGCTGCTCAAGCAGCCGGCGGACCTCGGGCGATAGCGTGACCTGCAGGACCTTGTAGTTTCGTTTCTGGGCCATCAGATCTGGGCCGCCGCGTCTCGCAGGGCCTCCAGGACGGCGCGAAAGGAATCCACGTTGGTGTTCGCCAAGTCGCAGTGCTTGACCATCGCCAGGTCTCCCGCCTCCGCAGCTTCGGCGCGAAGTGCGGCGATTGTCTCTTTGGTCACGTCCAGACTGGAGATTTGAGTGGTCATTGGTGAATCCTCCTTCGCAGCTCCGTGCTGCATCTGAGATAGATAGTAGCGACTACCGTAGCGACAGTCAAGCGCCTTTAGTCGATTTATTTTCGGCTCGAATACCCCGCCAAAGCCGCTCGATTCCGGCCTTGATCGCAGCCTTCGCCCGCGGGGTCTTCGCGTGCGCGATCTCCATGTAGAAGGCTTGGAGGTCGTTCAGGGCCATGGCAACCGCCTCGCGGAGCGTGGCCCCGTTCAGGTGGTGCCTAGCGGCCCGCTTCGCGAGCCAAGCCAGCTCGGCTTCGGAATGCCGCGGTAAGGCGCTCATTCGAGCCCCCAAGCCGCCTCGTCGTAGCCGGGCAGTCGGTGCGTGAGCATATCGACCAGGACATCGCAGTAGGCCCTGGCGTCGCTCTTGGCCCATGCCTCGTGCTCGCATGCCTGGTAGGCGTAGCAGTGGCAGGCCTTGATGAGCCCGACCACCGAGAGCGCCTTTGCGGGCCGCGCGTAGCGGTAGGCGGCAAGTGCCCCTTCGTCAATTTGGTCGCCGTGGCGCGCGCCGTAGAGGCCAGCGAGGCTGGCCATGTTCTCGCGCCAAAGGCGGCGCCCGAGCTCGTCGTCGGACAGTTTGGGCAGGAGATTGGCGCTCGGGTAGCGGCTCAGCGAGCGGGCGTAGACAAGGGCGTCGATGTGGCGTTTGGAGACCAGGAAAGCGCTCATGGCGACACCTTCCAGGCGATGACCTTGTACTCCAGCTTCCCGGCCCTGTTGGCGCCGTTGACCGAGGAAACCCATTCCTCCGCGTCCGGCGCGGCGCAAAAGCCGAGCTTGTCGTCGTGGGTAAGGCCGGCGAGAGTGCCGGAGGTGAACTCCCGCGTGAACGAGAGCGTGTAGGGATAGGCCGCCTTGGCGGCGATGTCCCGGATGGCTGCGAGCGCTGCGTTGTTCATGAGATACATAGTAGCTACTCTAGTCGCTACAGTCAAGCTCCCCTCACAAATAAGTAGCACCATGTCGGATAGCGCATAAATCGTGGGAAATTCGGTCAAACGCGACATTGCCTCAGCCAAGATGCAGGAGCAGCGCCGGTCGGCGCTCGAGCTCCGCAAGCGTGGGCTCACGTATCCGCAAAACGCCAAGGCGATGGGCCTCGCGCTGTCGAACGCCCCCAAGGCCGTGCAACAGGCAATCGCGGACATCCCGAAGGAGCTCGCAGAGGACGTCCGGCTACTGGAGCTCGAGCGCCTAGACCGTATGCTCGCGGGCATGTGGCCGAAGGCCGTCGCAGGGGACCCGAAGGCTGTCGCAGCGGCAGTCAAAATTATGGATCGCAGAGCAAAATATCTCGGCATCGACGCTCCGGTCAGAACGGAGCTCACCGGCAAGGACGGCGGGCCAATCGAAACGAAGAGCGGCTACGACGACCTCCTGACCAAGCTGGCGCGCATCGCGTCCGATGCGGCCAAGGTCCCTGAGCCGGCGGACGGTGCGGAGACCGGGCCAACGGACGGCACGCCCGTCGAGCCGTGATTACGGCACAAGCGCTTGCGGCGATGCCGGCCGCGGAGCGCGAGCGTGTAATCCGCGGACTCTCCCCCGCCGACGTAGCGCGCCTCAAGTACGCGTGGCGCTTCTGGGCTAGAGCCTCACAGCTAGCGCCCGACGGGGACGCGTGGATCGTCTGGCTGATACTTGCCGGTCGCGCCATGGGCAAGACGCGCGCCGGCGCTGAATGGGTGATCGAACGCGTCAACGCCGGGTCGCGCCACCTAGCACTGATAGGTCGCACGATTCGCGACGTGCGCGAGACGATGATTCGTGGCGAGAGCGGAATCTTGGCGCTGTCGCCTCCGTGGAACATGCCGGTCTACGTGCCGAGCCTCGGGAGGCTCCGGTGGCCAAACGGCGCCGAGGCGCTCACGTTCACCGCCGAGAAGCCCGACCAGTTGCGCGGCCCTCAGCCGGACACGGTCTGGGCCGACGAGCTCGCCGCTTGGAATTACCCGGCGATGTGGACGCAAGTTACGTTCGCGATGCGCTCTATCGAGAGCGGGCTCAAGCCGCGAGCGTGCGTCACGACAACGCCCCGGCCCACGAAGCTCGTGCGCGAGCTGATGGCCGACACGTCGACCGTCGTCACGCGCGGCTCGACGTTCGAGAACGCCGCAAACCTCGACCCGGCGTTTATCGCGAAGCTCAAGAGACAGTACGAGGGCACCCGGATAGGCCGACAAGAACTTTACGGCGCGGTGCTCGAGGACGCGCCTGGCGCGCTCTGGAAGCGCGACCGCATTCACTCGCTTCGGGTGGCAGAGGCCCCAGAGCTCCGGGCGATCGTTGTGGCGGTGGACCCCGCGGTCACTTCGGGCGAGTTCTCGAACGAGACCGGAATTATCGTGGCTGGCGTCGGCGTTGACGGGCACGGGTACGTGCTCGAGGAC
>JBAULD010000482.1:0-7453 GCA_049578005.1 Polyangiaceae bacterium | reverse complement strand
CAGGAAGCACGTGCCGCCCCCCCGCCTCGAAGAGCGCCTGCGCGGCACCACGCAAGGCCACCGCCTCGGTCCCCGCCGCCGCCCCACGCATCGCATCCCGTCGGCTCACGCCAAATCGCCAGCGCATGCCTACAGCGTAGACCAAACCGCCAAACCCCGCCGCTGCGCACGGCCACCCTAAGTGCAGGTCGCCAGAGGCAAGCATCCAGCGCGGCCGCAGACATGCCTCGCGTTGAGACAGCGTCCCCGCGGTACCGCTGATCACCTCCTTGCGGGGACCTGTACCAAGGTCAGACGAATTGCTCGTGCGAGTGCCGGGCACGATGGCGGAGTCCGAGCGCGCCAATGGGAACCGCCGCCCTCCTCGCATTCGCAGGGGCGCATTCACCGCGTGCACCGGCAAAGACTGCCGCCAGACTGGCCCAGCATCGCGTAGGTGGTCTGGGCTCCGGTCGGAAAGTCGGCCATGGCGTGACCCCTGCACCGACCGACCGACCGTTTGATAATGAGTAAAATGAAGACGTCGTTCGTAGCGTCTATTGGTCTCCTCGTAGCGATCGTGCTCTCGCCCTCCGTCGTCCGGGCGGATCCCCCCCCGGGGCTCTCTCCCCCGCCTCCTTCGGGATCACCCCCTGCCCGCGCCGCGGGTTCCCTGGAGGAGGGGCAGCACTTTACGCTCGACCCCGTCTCCGACGGCGTGCTCACCGCGGGGGCCTTTGGCTTCGCCTTCTTGCTGGGGGAAGTGCTGAGCACCGGCGAGATTAGGCCACCGTTGCCATCGGTCACAGCGAGCGGACTACTGCCCATCGACCGGGCGGCGGTCACGCAGACAATCGATCCAAACGCCACCACGTACTCGAACATCGGCCTGTACGCGGCGATCGGGTACGCGGTGCTCGATCCAATCCTGTCGGGCTTCCGCGACGGGACAGACGCCCTGATCGTCGACGGGTTCATGTACGCGGAGTCCGGGTCGATCGCGCTCACCCTCACGGACATCACCAAGATCGCCGTCCGTCGGCCCCGCCCGATCGACTACATCAACTGCGGCACGCCGGCCCAACAGGCCGGCCCGAACTGCAGCTCCACCGACCTTGGCCTGTCCTTCTTCTCCGGTCACGCCGCAGGCGTCTCGGCTGTCAGCGCGACCGCCACATACATCGCGTTCATTCGCTCGCCCCACTCACCCCGCCCCTGGATCACGCTCGGCGCGGGGACGTTGCTGACGGCATTCGTCAGTTTCGAGCGTGTTCGCGCGGGCGCGCACTTCCCGACCGACGTCATCGCCGGCGCGATGGCCGGCGCGACCGTCGGGGTCCTCATCCCTCATTTGCACCGCCACAAGGAAGAGGCTCCGTCGGTGTGGTTGGGCGTCTCGCCGGCGCCGGGAGGCGGGTCGTTGTCGCTCCAGGGAACCTTTTGATCAGAAGCCGTTGCTCATCGAGAGCCTGACGCGGACCGAATCGACCTGCCCGCCGTGCTCGAAGGTCTCCGAGCCAATTCCGACGATGACCGCGATGGGATTCTCCTGCACGCCAATCGTGGTGATGCCGACGTCGCCCGAGAAGCGAAGCAGTTCCAGCCGGAATCCTTGCAAGTGCTCGTCGAACACGTTGCCCAGCGCAGCCTCGATTTCGGCGCCCAGGTAGGGAGCGAGCGGCCACCCGTAGTGCAAGGCCGCGACGGCCGCGCTGCGGTCGAGAAGCCGCCGCGGAAAGTAGCCGGGCATCGGCTCTTCTCCCCCGAGTGCGACGAGCTCGGTGAACGGGATCGGGCGGTCGCCGAGTGGATCCGCGAACGTCGTCATTACCGAAAGGCTGACCACGTGCTGGTGCCGGTCGAGGTCGACGAAGCCGGCCGCCGCTGCCCCATAGCGGATCCAGCCCGAAGCCGGCGAGCCAAGCATGTCGCCGCCTTGCTCGGCCTTTGCGTCGACACGGATGCCGGAGCCCGGTGCGGGTGCGGGCTGACGTGAATCGAACGATGCGACGACGCGGTTGTACACGGCTGTGTACCGGCTACCGAATCCGTACGGCACGGGGAATGCGCCGCTCGCCGCCTCCCGTTCGAGGCTTGGGTCTTTCCCGTAGTGGCCTGGGCCGAGGAGCTCGCTGCGCACCCCGACCGTTAGCTGCAGGGAAGTTCCCCGTGGGTTCTTCACGTCGATCGTGGCGCTCTCGTCCGCGATGGACTCGGAAAAGCGACTCTGGCTGGACTGCAGCGTTCGCGGACCAATGCCGTAGAAGACCTGGTCGGGACGGTGTAGGCCCATCGCCTGAAAGCGCACGACCTCATGAGGGCCCAGGCGCGCGCTCTCCTTCAGCGACAGCGCATACCAGTCCGGCGGCCACACCTCGCTGTGGAGGCTCCAATCGTTGCCCCTCGCGAACGCGTCATTCCAGAACCCGTAGACGCCGACGCTCGGGTTGAAGCCGAAGTCGATGTAGCCGACGGGGACGATCCCCGACTTGTGCTGCGGTCCGAAGATGAAAAAATCTCGGACCTTTCGCGGTAGCTCGACGCCTTCTGCGGCGGGCAGCGCGACGGCGAGGGGCTCGCGAATGACATACTCGAACACGAGGTAAAACGGCGAGAGGATGAGCCGCGGCACCCAGAGCGCGAGGTCGCGGACGGTCTTCGGCTTGGGGCGACCCCCGTAGTCCGGCAGTGGCCGCTTGGGCGGCTGTCCTTGGGCGACGCTCGGATCGGCGCTCCCTTGCCGCGCGGTCGTGGTCACGAGGGCGACCACGAGGAGGGCGGCCGTCACCAGACCGCCCCGGGGCTTCACGACCCCCGTCAGGGCTCTGGCCGTTCGACCCCGGCGAGGACGTACCCGCGCGAGGGGCCGAGGTCGTAGAGGTACGCGAGCAGCGGGGCCTTCGCTACGCCGTCGTCGACGCGCACTCGGACATATCGCTCGGGCGAGTCGTCTACCGGCTTCCCGTCGGCTGCGACGATTGGCAGCAAGACGCAGATCTCGCCTTGGCCGCGAGCTTCGACCAGCAGGGTGCCCCCTCTCGACCAACCAGCGGCGTAGCGAAACCGCGACGGTTCACGCACCGAGCGACTCTCGGCCAGGTCGATTCCGCAAAGCCGGTTGCGACCCTCGACGCGCAGTTCGCCGATCGGAGAAAGGCGCGTCAGGTAGCGGTCGAGGACTCGCAGGAGCCGCCCCTCGAGAACGTCCGCGAGATGCGCCGTGTTCTTCGGATCGGAGAACTGGGCCGTCCGGGCGAACTCCCGGATCTGCTCTGGCGTGAACCGCGCGAGAATGCGCGCCATCCAGGCGGCGTCCCGCTCGGTCATCCGGCTATAGGCAGGGTTACCCCACTGCATCTTCCAATCGTCTGGAACGAAGCTGTGGACGTCGAAGTTCCGGAACAGCTCGTATCCAGGATCGCCCAGCGGTCGGAACCAAGGGCGCCTCGGGATGCCGAGGCCCAAGAAGTCCTCGGCGATGTCGACCCAGTCGTACAAATACGCGTACCCGAGAGGCTCCGTACGTTGCAGGGCCCCGAAATCCGGCCCCAGCGTGTGGCTGAAGTCCATGCAGTAGTGGACGACGTGGCCCGGCGACGCATCCGGCACACTCCCTTGGTCGGCGAGCCAAGAGTCGGCGCTGTTCGCGTCGCGGGAGTCCACATTGTCGGTCCACGCCGCGAGCAGGCGTAGTCCGCGCAGATCTCGACGGTTCTCGTGGGGGATGACGTCGCTCGGGTCGTCGATTCGAGTGCCGTCGTAGTTGAAAGGGCCCAGCACGTACCCCGGGATCCACGCGGAAGCGTGCATTCTCACGAGCTCCCCGCGCCGTGGGCAGCTGGCGAGGACCCGGTCGAGCGCCTTCTGGTCGAAGTCCATCAGGTCCTCGACCGTGTTGTGCCGGTAGTGAAGGCCCGGGGTAAGCTTCAACAACGACGGCTTGAAGTACACGACTTGTTCGCACGCCGTGTTGAAGCCAGCGGCGTGGTAGATAGCCGCGCCGACAACGCTCGCGGCGGTCTGCAGCTCCGGCTGCGAGGCAGGGTCCGCCTTGAACATGTACTTTCCCTTGCCCGGGACGTTGACCCGGAACCCCAACGCCGCGCCGTCCTCCTTGCCGTGGTCGATGATCCAGCTGCCGTCCGTCGAACCGTCCGGGTCGAGGAGTAGCGACGGGACGCAGGCGCCGAGTAGGAGCGAATCGGAGGCGGCCCTAGAATGGCGGCGATTCGTGAACCACGCGGAGTCAGGCACTTCGTCGAGGCTGTTGACGTTCACGGCCTCTCCGGAAACTGTTACGCCGAGGGCCTCGGACACCGGACGGAAGAAGATGTGGTCAAGGCCCGACCAGATCTCCGGCAGCTCGGTCGGCCGGGGGGCACAGGAGACGTGTCGTGGATCGCGTTCCGTCGGCTGAGAGCGGCACGGCAGAATCACCGAGTCGAGGTCGGGGTCTCGCCAGACGGGCTCCCGCAAGGCAAAGCGCTGCTCGGTGGAGGCGCAAGCCGGGAGGCAAGCGGCGACGCATGCGAGCCGGAGGCGTTTCATTCTCATGATTGGATGCGTGAAGTCGCTCCTTGTGACCGAACCCCCGCCGTGCGTGAACTCCCAGCGCGGGGCCTGGCCTTTGTCTTGCAGGTACTCACTGGGAAGGCACTCCACCGTGACGCATACCTTGCGAACGATTCCCCATTTTCTCACAATGCTTCTGGCGGCCGGATTCTCCGCGCATTTTGCGATGGCGCAGGTCGGGTCGACGTCTTCGCCGCCGGCCGCGAGCCCGCCGAACGACGCACCGGGCGTTCCGCCGGGTACTGTCCGAGCGCGCGAAGAGAGCGAAAGTAATCGATTCTGCAGAGAGCACTGGCTCGCGATGGGCCGTTGCCGCGACCGCAGGTGGGCAGGGCCCGAGATCATGTTCGGAGTGGATCTTGGTTTGTCGGTGATGACCGAGACCAATCCGTTCGGCTTCAACGAGGGCGTGGGGCGCGTCACCGACGCAGGCCCCGCGTGGGGCTTACGCGCGGGAATCGAACTCCTCCCGTGGCTCGGGGTCGAGGCTCGGTACGTGGGGATGTACGACGCCGCCCAAGCCTCCGTGAGTCCCGCGGGTAGCGCCGGGCTTCTCACCACCGGCGGCGAGGCGGTCGTTCGGCTGACGGCGCCGACTCCTTTCGTGCGCCCGTACTTGTTCGGCGGCGCCGGTTACTACGACATCGCGCTCACCGGGTCGTCGAGCGCGCGGGCCGCGTCCCTGCTGCATTCAAGTTCGCAGCCCGGCATTCCGTTGGGCGTCGGTCTCGATCTTCCGCTGACTTGGTACCTTCGTCTCGACCTGGAAGCCACCTATCATTATCAACGCGGGGAGAGCTTTTCTGCGGTTAAAACGAACGGCATCGACGGCGGAGATCCCTCGACCTTGAATGCGGTCCTCCGCGTTCGACTCTAAAAGCCATCGTCTCTGGCTGTGGCCGTCGTGAAGAGCCCGAACTTCGCGAAGTTGGCGGCCCCCCTCAGGTCCCCCCGCGGAGCGGAGGGACATTGCACCTCGAGCACGGCATGATCACACAGAGTAAAAGGGCCGCGATTTTCGTCGAGACCAAGCGAGCCCGGTGGCGCACGCCAAGCACGGCAAGATCACACAGAGTAAAAGGGCCGCGATTTTCGTCGAGACCAAGCGAGCCCGGTGGCGCACGCGCGGAGCGTACTTCCCGTACGCGAGCACGTGCGCCGCCGGGATCGCGAAGGTATCGGCGAAAAGCGCGACCCTTTTACTTACGCGGCGGGGCAGGTGTCGCAGACCAGCTTCTTGCGGGCGCTCGTTCGCCCGAGCGGCTTTCGGCAGTCGGGGCAAAAGGTGATCGTCGGCGCGCACGCGTCACAATAAAACACGCCCCAGCGCTCGAACGACTCGGTGCGCGGCTCTTCCTCGCAGTGTCCCGGCGTGTGGCAGGGACGCGGCACCTTCACGCCGCAGCCCGCGCAGACGCAGAGCGGGTGCTGCTGGACCAGGCGCGTAAGCTCGTCGGTCACCCCGATGTACGGCGCGATGCCCGTTCCTCGGCAGAGCGGGCACGCGGTCGACAGCTGCCGCGCGACGGCGTTGCGAATGAATTCGCTCTTGTTGGGCATTGCGTCGAGCAGGGCGGCGAGCTCGGGCTCCACCTTGAAGGCGACGATCTGCTTATTGGGGCGAGGTTTGCGAGGCACGTTCAAGCGGTGGGACTCCCGTATGACGAATTAATAACTCATATGTGGCCGAGGTCGAGCCCCGCCTGCCCCTGAGCTATACGTAGGGACGGTGCTGGTCGACGAGATCAAGACGCAGATGACCCGCGCGCGGCGGGAAAAAGACGACGTGGCCAGAAACGTCCTCGGCCTCGCGCTTGGCGAAATTCAGACCGCAGAGGCTCGCGCCAACCGCCCCCTCCGCGACGACGAGACGGTCGCCGTCGTCCGCAAGCTCTTGAAGTCGAACGAAGAAACCCTATCGCTCTCCGCCGCCGGTCCCGCAGCGGACGCGCTGCGTCGCGAAATCGAAGTTCTTTCCGGGCTCCTTCCCGCGGCGCCGTCCGCCCAGGCGATCGAGTCGGCTCTGGCGCCGGTGGCCGATGCGGTGCGAGCCGCCAAGACCGACGGTCAAGCCATGGGCATCGCGATGAAACACCTCAAAGCGGTGCAGGTGACGGCGGACGCCCCGGCCGTGATGGAAGCCGTCCGCAAGCTTCGGTGAAGACTCGCCTCCCGGCGCAGGCGACGGATTCCCGGATGCGCGAAGAACGCATCGGGTTTCTCGTCAGGTTTGCGTGCCCACGGTCCCGACCAGTCCCTCGAGCCGCTCGCGCGCGTCCCGCGCGAGGTCGATCGGACGCCCTTGAAGGATGAAATCCCGGTCCCCCTCTCGCTTCGACGAATGCACTTTCATCCGTAGGACGATCGGCTTGCCGTCCGTCTGGACCACGCCCTCGACGCGCGATCCGGGAGGCCACGGCACCGAAGACCGGAGCGTGATTGCGTCGGCGGCAATCGACACGACGCGGGCCTCGCCCCCTTTCGTCCACGTGACACGCGCGCTCATCGGTTCTTCGCCCGAATGTCTACGCGCGCATCGCGCTCTGCGTCGCGTTTGGCGATTGCGGCGCGCTTGTCATAAGCCTTCTTTCCCTTCCCCACGCCGATCTCCACTTTCACGCGCCCTTCTTTGAAGTAAAGCCGGGTGGGCACGGCCGTGTAACCCCCGCGGGCGAGATACTCGTGGAGCTCGCCTATCTCGCGCGCGTGCAAGAGCAGCTTTCGCGAGCTCCTCGTCGCATGGGGGAACGCGATCGCCTGCTCGAACGGCGCGATGAACATCTGCTTCAGCCAGGCCTCTCCTCGGTCGACCGACACGTACGCGTCGCTCACGTCCACTTTGCCGGCTCGCATCGACTTGACC
This sequence comes from Polyangiaceae bacterium, assembly GCA_049578005.1. Lineage (GTDB taxonomy): Bacteria > Myxococcota_A > Polyangia > Polyangiales > Polyangiaceae > Palsa-1150. The sequence goes on along the minus strand of JBAULD010000482.1, from coordinate 39 downwards.
TCGCTGCCCGCGAGGACGATTCCGGCTTGATAGCGGAGC
>JBAULD010000481.1:0-2000 GCA_049578005.1 Polyangiaceae bacterium | reverse complement strand
TCTTGAGGGTCGCCTTGTTCACTCGGTCGCTCCACTTCGTGGAGCTCCCTCATGGACCTCCGCGGATTGCCGTCCAGCGAGCTGGGCTCTCCATCCGCTCCGGTTCACTCGGTGAGCTGAGTTGGGGGTGGGTAATGGTCGAGTCTCTCGATTCGTTTTCCTGTCCGGTGGCAAGACGCGCCATTGGAGGGGGCCGAGACGTTAAGCAGCCCCCGCGGCTTCGTCAATGCGCAAGCACACGCCAGCGGCGCCAGGCGGATTCGGCCGTGTAAGGAAGAGTGGAACGAGCGAGGTGTGCCGTGGATGTTTGCGGAAGCGGGGCCCTTCTCCGGGCGGGCGGACCCGTCCGAGATCGCAGACAGGCAAGTGTCGTCCGCGAGAGAGCGAGGCTCTTTTCGCTCCACGCGGAGCCCGCGCATCGAGGACCGATGCTCCCTATCGAGGGACGGACGCTCGATCGCCTGGACATGAAGCTCGCCCGGCGACGAGTGACGCTTCTTCTCCGGAGACCCGCCCTCGTTAGGCCGAGCGTGAGGCTCGCCGGGCGACGAGTGAAGTTCTCTCTCCGACGACCAACGCTCGGTCGAAAGGAGGTGAGGCTTGCTCGCCGCCGAGTGACGTTCTTTCTTCGACGACCGACGCTCGGCCGCCGGGACGTGAGGCTCGCTCGCCGCAGAGTGAAGTTCTTTCTCCGACGACCGACGCTCGCTCGCCGGAACGTGAGGCTCGTCGGGCGACGAATTGAGCGCGCTCGCCGGCGACCGAGGCTCGCTCGTGAGGACGTGAAGCTCGCTCGTCGCTGAGTGACGATCCTTCTTCGAAGTCCGGCGCTCGCTCATCGTGCAGCGAAGCTCGGGCTCGAGGGAACGAAGCTCCCTTTCGAGAGACCAAAGCTCGCTTGCCCGGACGTGAAGCTCAGGGTCGAAGGACGCAAGCCCGTTCTCCGGGTAGCGGGGCTCGCTCGCTCTCCCATGAAGCTCGCGGGGAGGCGAATGGATCTCAATGTCCTTCGACCGACGCTCACTCGCGCGAAGCGGAAGCTCGCCGCTCGACGAGCGGACCTCGCTTGCCGAAGAACGACCATCGCTTCGCGGAAAGCGAAGCTCGCTCCCTCTCGAGCGAGCCGCGCGACCCAAAAAGCGAGCGTCACGACTCGGACAGCGAGCCTCACGACCCGGAAAGCAAGCCTCACACCCCCACAATCTGCCCGCCTTCCCGCCTTCCTGTGCACCCCTCTCCGCTCGCGAGCGCGCTGCGAAGAATGCTCGGACGCCCGGGCGCGGACAGCGCTAGAGTCCGCATCCGGCCCCGGACAATTGCCTCGAAAAGGAGAATTCCGATGCCTCTTTCCAAGCGAATGACTGCGGAGTTATTCGGCACGTTTTGGCTTGTCTTCGGAGGGTGCGGCTCCGCCGTCATCTCCGCGGCCTTTCCCCACGTGGGCATCGGCCTGCTCGGCGTGGCGCTCGCGTTCGGGCTCACCGTTCTTACGATGGCGTTCGCGATCGGGCACCTCTCCGGTTGCCACCTCAACCCGGCCGTGACCGTGGGCCTCGTCGTCGGCGGCCGCTTCCCGAGGAGCGAGATTTTGCCCTACGTGCTCGCGCAGGTCGTCGGCGCCGTGGCGGCCGCGGGAGTCCTCTATGCGATCGCGATCGGCAAGCCCGATTTCGTCCTCGGCGGATTCGCCGCGAACGGCTACGACGAGCACTCTCCGGGCGGTTACTCGATGGTCTCGGCGCTCATCGCCGAGATCACCCTCACGTTCGCGTTTCTGATCATCATCCTCGGCGCGACCGACCGGCGCGCTCCCCCCGGACTGGCGCCGATTCCCATCGGCCTCGGCTTGACGCTCATCCACTTGATCAGCATCCCGGTGACGAACACCTCGGTAAACCCGGCCCGCTCCACCGGTCCGGCCCTCTTCGTCGGCGGCTGGGCGCTGTCGCAACTCTGGCTCTTCTGGGTGGCGCCCATCGTCGGCGCGGCCCTCGCGGGCC
>JBAULD010000480.1:0-2121 GCA_049578005.1 Polyangiaceae bacterium | reverse complement strand
GCGCGATACTGGTCGGTCGAGAAGAGAAGCGTGACGTTGACGGGGATGCCCGACGCGATGCAATCCTCGATCGCGGGGCGCCCCTCGACCGTGCCGGGAATCTTGAGAAGGAGGTTCGGTCGGCCGGCGCGCTCGTAGAGTGTCCTTGCGGCGGCGATCGTGCGCTGCGTGTCGTGCACGAGGAGGGGCGACACCTCGAGCGAGACCCAACCGTCCACGCCGTCGGTGCGCTCGTGAATGGGGAGGAAGAGGTCGGCCGCACGCCGGAGGTCTTCGATTGCAAGATCGAAGAAAAGATCTTCGCCCGAGAGTCCCCGGCTGGCCTTCTCGCGAATATCGGCGTCGTAGTCTCCCGACTGGATGGCCTTGTCGAAGATCGAGGGGTTCGAGGTCAGCCCCGTAACCGAGTAACGCTCGACGTAGTGCGCGATCTCACCCGAGTCGAGCATCGCGCGCGTGATGTTGTCGAGCCAGAGGCTCTGGCCTGCCTGGTTTAGCTTTGCGGTCGCTCTCATGTGCAGCGTCTCCGCACCGAGAGCAGCAATCGATATGCCTCGTAGCGAGCCCCGGCACCCGGAGCACCGTTAAGCCGCGTGCCGCTTCGCATTGCCTGCTCCTGAACTTCCCTGCCACCGCCATTACGCCACTGCGCTTCTGCGCAAATGGGGCGCAACTGCGACCGTTCGACTCCGCGATAGCTTTGCCATCGTGGGATGGAGTTCTTCGGCCCCATTGAAATCCTGCGGTCGCACGGCCGTCGTGGGAGTTCGAGAGCGCTCCCCGCGTGCCAGGCTTGGGCATGCGCCAAAAGACCTTGATGGCGGACGGCGTCCGTGGGATGAGGTTTTCTGGAAACTCATGCGTTCGGGCTCCGCGGCTGGAGTCCGAGCACACAAGGAGCACAATATGGAACCGATCCGTGGAACTCGTCGCACGTTCGTCACTGGACTCGTCGCCGGGGCGAGCACTCTCGTACTCGGCTTTGACCCCGCCCGACGCTCTTGGGTGACGGCAGCGTACGCAGCCAACCCAGGCATTTCGATACCCCAACTCGACGGGCGGCTGCTCACGGATCCCACGACGCTAGCGGCGTTCGGCAACGACTTCGGTGACCTCGTGCACCACATCCCGATCGCCGTTCTCCAACCCGGCTCGGTGCAGGACGTCGTGCGCGCCGTTACTTTCTGCCGTCAACACGGCATTCAGGTCGCCATGCGAGGCCAAGGCCACAGCGTCAACGGCCAGTCGCAAGTCCTCGCTGGACTGGTCATCGACAGCTCGACCCTGGACGCGATCGAACAAGTCGGTGCCGGCTACGCGATCGTGCAGGCGGGCGTCGTCTGGCACAATTTTCTGGCCCAGGTCGAGCCGACCGGCCAAAGGCCGGCCGTTCTCACTGGTTTCACGGAGCTTTCGGTCGGGGGAACGCTTTCGATGGGAGGCATTGGCCCCGCGAGCTTCCGCTATGGGGCCATCGTCGACAACGTCTTCGAGCTCGACGTCGTCACGGGCGACGGAGTCCTCCGAACTTGCTCGCTCACCGAGAATCCGGCGCTCTTCGCGGCGGTGGTGGGGGGCATCGGGCAATATGGCATTATCGTGCGGGCAAAAATCAAGCTCGTGAGCGTTGCGTCGATGGCACGCAACTACGTCATCACCTACTTCGACTTTCCGACGTTCTTCGGCGACATGAACACGCTCATCGCCGCCAACCAGGTCGACGGCATTTATTCGCTCTTCGGGGCCCCCGCCCCCACGCCGAGCGGGTTCGTGTACGTGCTCAACGTCGTCAAGTACTACGATCCCAGCGCTCCGCCCAACGACACGGCGCTCTTGACTGGTCTGAACTTCGCACCGCCGCAGCTCGCGACGACCGATATGACCGCGTTCCAGTACGACACCGCGAACGACGGCCCGCTCTCGAGTTTGCCGGTCGGCCCTCATGTCTGGGGCGACCTCTTCATCCCCGGGTCGCAGGCGTCGAGCTTCGTGCCGGCCACTCTGGCGCAGATCACGCCCGCGGATCTCGCGGCACCGGGGTTCCAGGGGTTCGTTCTCTTCTTCCCTGTCAAGAACCTCTTCCCGAAGGCGGTCGCGTTTCGCCTGCCGCAGGAACAGATG
>JBAULD010000479.1:0-5365 GCA_049578005.1 Polyangiaceae bacterium | reverse complement strand
GCCGAGGTCGAGGCGCTGGGCCGCCGCGCGCTCGTGCTACCGCTCGATGTCGCGGACGCCCATGCCGTCGAGGAGGCCGCTGCTCGGGTCGAAGATACGCTCGGCCCCATCGACGTATGGGTCAACGATGCAATGACGACCGCCTTCGGCGAGTTCCTCGCGATCGAGCCCGACGAATTCAAGCGCGCGACGGAGGTAAGCTACCTAGGGTATGTCTATGGGACGCGCGCGGCGCTCAAGCGCATGTTGCCGCGCGACCGCGGCACGGTCGTGCAGGTCGGATCGGCTTTGGCCTACCGATCAATTCCGCTGCAAAGCGCCTATTGCGGCGCCAAACACGCAATCCGTGGGTTTACGGATTCGTTGCGCTGCGAACTTCGTCACCACCGTTCGAACGTATGGCTGACGATGGTTCAGATGCCCGCTCTCAACACGCCTCAGTTCGGCTGGTGCGAGAACAAGATGAGCCATGCTTCTCAGCCGGTACCCCCGATTTATCAGCCCGAGGTCGCCGCAGAGGCTATCTGGTATGCGGCTCATCACCGCCGCCGCGAACTTAGGGTCGGAGCTCCTACGGCGATCATCGTGCCCGGCAACAAGCTGTTCCCGAGCGTCGGCGATTGGTACCTCGGCCGCACAGGATACGCCAGCCAACAGCGCAACGCACCGCCCTCGAGCCCAGGCGGAGGGAATCTCTGGCAGCCGAGAGACGCTAAGCGCGACCATGGAGCTCGAGGGCGCTTTGACGGCCGTGCACACAGGCGTAGCCCGGAGCTTTGGGCATCTACCCACAAGGGCGCGGTCGCTCTCCTCGCCGCCGGTGTTTCCGCTCTAGGAGCGGTGGCGGTTCTCGGCTCGCGTCTCCGGTGAACCACTCCCCGGACAAACGCTTCGTAAGGATACGACTTTCGCGGCGGCGTCTTTGAGTCAGTGCAGCCGCGCCCGGAGCGCCTGGCACTGCGTCACCGATTGTGGCTTTGTCGCTCCTGCCCCTCGATCTCCCTGGCTCGTCCCTCGACGGCCATTCGGTCGTTGCCAACGGCTTCGCCGACGACGCGCTTCGCGGTCCCCGCGATCTCTTGCGCGGAACCCTCGCGGCGCTCGGCAGCAGCGCCGCGCTCCACGTTCGCGCGGCCGCGCAGCTCCTCCGCGTACCCCTTCACCTCCGTCGTGGAATGCCCGAAAAGCCGACCGAAGGCGCGCTTGATCCGGCCCACGAAAATCTCAACCGTTCCACGTTCCTGGCGCTGGACGTTTTCTTCCTGCATGACGAATTGCCTCCAATGAGGTGCGAAAGCAGACAGCGTGCCGGGCTCTCTTCGAAGTGACCTAAAGGTTCTGGTCGATTCGCCCGGCCGGGACGACGTGCGGTCGCGGCAGCTATCGGGCCGCTAAGCGTGTCCGGTCCGCGTATCGCTTCCTCGCTGTTCGCTCGTCTGCACCTTCGCGGAAAGCAGTCCCCTGGCCCCCCATCTCTGCAATCTGCTCGAGCGATTTGCCCTCCGCATCGACGCCCAAGACGATCGCCGCCACGCAGGCAAGGACCATGAGTGCCGCGGCGACGGCATAGCCGACAAAGAGGTCCTCGCGGCGGCCGCTCTGAATCAGCGCGCCGAAGAGAGCCGGTGCGGCGATTCCGCCCGCCGCCGTCCCTAAGGCGTAGAAGAGAGCAATGGCCATCCCGCGGAGCTCCACGGGAAACAGCTCGCTCACGGTCAGGTACGCCGAGCTGGCGGCGGCCGACGCGACGAAGAAGACGCCGCACCAGGCTGCCGTTTGCGTTGTCGCGGTGAGCCAACCGCGCGCGACCGCCCATCCTGTGACAGCGATAAGAAGTCCGCTGCTGCCGTAGGTGAGCGCGATCATCTTGCGGCGCCCCCAGCTGTCGAACAGCCGACCCAGCACGACGGGGCCCACCAGGTTGCCGGCAGCAAAGGGCACGAGGTAGAAGCCAACACGCCCACTTGCGATCCCATAGTAGCGGCCAAGCACGAGCGCGTAGGTAAAGAACACGCCGTTATAGGCGAACGCCTGGGCGATCATGAGCGACAATCCGAGCAACGTTCGCCGCAAGTGTTGCTTTAGAAGCACGAGGGCGATCCACCCGAACGTGACGTTGCCCTTGACCTCGAGGTTCTTCTCCGGCCCCGCCAGGGGCAAGCCTCCCCGGGCCGCCCGCGTCTTGCCGATCTTCTGCTCGATCTCTTCGATCACGCGCTCGGCGTCGTAGACTCGCCCGTGCAGGAGCAGCCAGCGGGGGCTCTCCGGAACGTCCTTCCGCAGGAAGAGGACCGAGAGCCCCACCAGCCCGCCGACGCCGAAACATGCACGCCACCCGACGGCGTGCGGCATCAAGCGTGGATCGAGTAGCACGATCGAGACGACCGCCCCGAGCGCCGTGCCGAGCCAGTAGGTCGAGTTGATGGCCAGGTCGGCCCGGCCGCGGACGCGCGCGGGCAAGAGCTCGTCGATAGCGGAGTTGACCGCGGAATACTCGCCGCCAATCCCCGCGCCGGTGATCGCCCGGAAGGCGGCGAACGACGCAAAGCTCCATGAAAGCGACGTTGCGAGCGTGGCGCCTACGTAAACCGCGAGCGTGACGAGGAAGAGCTTCTTTCGCCCGAACATGTCGCTCAGGCGCCCGAAGAAGAGTGCGCCCAAGACCGCGCCGGCCAGGTATGCGCTCGCCGCGCTCCCGATCTGGGACTCGCTCAGCGCGAGCGCCGATGGCTCGCGCAGCACGTTTCCGAGCGCCCCGACCAGGGTCACCTCGAGACCGTCGAGCATCCACGTGACCCCGAGGGCGACCACTACCCGCCAGTGCCACGAAGACCACGGTAGCCGGTCCAGACGTGCCGGTACGTCGCTCGCGAAGTGGGACCCCGGCGAGAGCGCCTGTTCCATATTGCGCGAACGCAACGCAAGCAGCGTTCCGGCGCACGACGCTGCGCGAAGGAAGAGCCCTCACTCCGAGCAGGGGGCGCGCCCGCCTTACGTCTCGCGCCATCAAAGTCAGCGGCCCCGCCCGATACTTTCACAACTTGCCGGTGTAAACCGCCAGTTGGGCATTGAAGGCTCGCTCGTACGCGGGCCGCGTTTCGCCGCGGGCGACATAAGCGGCCAGGTTTGGGTATTGGGCCAATATGCCCGAGGCCTTCAACCTGAGCAGCACTGAGACCATAATCAAGTCGCCAGCGCTGAACGCATCATCGAGCCATTCTGCATCGCCCAAACGAACGGAAAGTTGTTCCAGCCGATCGCCGACGCGACCCTTGACCACGGGCAGGCGCTGCGCAGACCAGGGCTTGTCGCCCTCCAGAAGAATGGCGGTTCCGAGTTCAAGAATCGGTGGTTCTACCGTGTTGAGCGCGGCAAACATCCACGTGATCGCGCGCGCCCGAGCATTGGCATCGGCCGGCAGCAAGCCTGCATGTCGCTCAGCGATGTGAAACACGATCGCCCCTGACTCGAACAGCGCAAGATCGCCCTCCTCATAGGTCGGAATCTTGCCGAAAGGATTAATGGCCAGATGCGCGGGTTCCTTCATCGCACGAAACGAAACAAGGCGAACCCGATAGGGTTGACCCACTTCTTCAAGCGCCCAGCGCACGCGCATATCACGCGCCAGCCCCTTGCCGCCATCGGGTGACCGTTCAAAGGCGGTAATCGTAATCGTCATCGGCAGACTCCTCCCTCGCGATTCTGCTACGGCCCCATCCCCGGCTCGAACATCGGGCGCACCTCGGACTCGCCCTCGAACTCCGGCCAGTGCTTGTGGTGCAGCTCCATGAATTCGGTCGCGATGCGGATCGCTTCACCCTTCGAGTCCGCCTTGATGATCGCCCAGCCGCCGATGACCTCCTTCATTTCGGTGAACGGGCCGTCGGTGACGGTGAGCTTGCCGCCGGCGAGGCGAATCCGGGCGCCCTCCTTGCTGGGGAGCAGCCCTCCCGTCTCGACGAGGGTGCCGTCCTTGAACGACTTCTGGACGAACTGGCTCATCGCGTCCATGAGTGCGCGGGGCGGCCCGGCCTGTCGATACGACTCGGCGTGGCGAATGAACGTCAGATATTTCATCGTGTTCTCCTTTCAGTGGCCCTTGTAGGCGTGCTCGAGCGTCGCGATGTCCAGCTTGACCATCTTGAGCATGGCGTCGGTGACCCTCTTCGTGCGGGTCACGTCACCGTCGCGCATCATCGCCTCGAAGGCGGCCGGAACGATCTGCCATCGGACGCCGAAACGATCGATGAGCCACCCGCACGCCTGCGCCTTGCCCCCCGACTGCAGGAGCGCATTCCAGTAGCGATCGAGCTCGGCCTGATCGTCGCAGGAAACGACGAGCGATATGGCATCGTTGAAGTCGTGGTGCGGTCCCGCGCTCATTGCGCGCAGCGGCTGGCCGAAGAGGGTAAAGTCCACGATCTTGACCGACCCCGCCGGCCCGCTCGGCGAATCGCTGGGCAGCGCGGTCACGCGATCGATCCGCGAATCCGGGAAGATCGAAGTGTAGAGCTTGGCCGCCTCTTCGGCTTCCTTCGCGTACCAGAGATGCGTCAGAATCTTAGCGCGTCGTGCTTCCGCCATGATCAGCTCCTCTCAGTCAAATTCGAACCTTTCGAACCAAGGACGAACGAGCCGGCACCGAGCCGACACGCCCGCCGATCTTTTTTCGACGACGCTGACTCGACGATGAAGAAGCCGGCAGGCGGGGGCATGTCGGGTCCGCTTTTAGCCGTTCCTCCTCGGAAGCCGCGACGCGAATTGCTCCCGCCGGACGACCGGGCTTCGGGCGACGTGCGCCCCGACGGGTTCCAAAGCGAGGGTCATAGCCCGCGACTCGGCAGCCGCGGCGAGTGGCCGTCGGCCGAGCCGCTCCTTGCCCGTGACGCGGCTTCGCGCCGATTACGGAGACCGGGCACACCGGAGTCCGACTCCGTAGATGCGGTCCGTCGGAACACCGTATCCTCGATTGGGCGGCAGAAGGGCCGCCTTCGGATAGTAGAAGTTCCCGCCACGCAACGTCCCGTTGGCGGTCGGCAGTAGATAAGCGCAATCGACGCACGGATCGACGTAGGTATCGTAATACCAATCGAGCGTCCACGCGGAGACCTCTCCGGCCAGGTCGAGCTGTCCCCACAAGCCTGCGCCCAAGGTTGCGTGGCCCACGGGCGCGAGGCTATTCTGTGCGTCCGTGCAGGCGCCGTAATCGCAATTGTAGACGGCGTATTGAGTCGACACTCCCGGGTCGGTCGACCCCCACGGGTACTCGCGCTGCTGACTGCCGGCGGCCGCCGCATATTCGAGCTCGGCCTCGCTCGGAAGGAAGCCTCCGTCCCAAATGCAGAATGCCCGCGCTTCGTAGGCG
>JBAULD010000478.1:0-1983 GCA_049578005.1 Polyangiaceae bacterium | reverse complement strand
GCCCATCGTGACTTCGGACGCCGGCGTCGTCTGCACGGGCCTGACGGTCAACCCGCCGACGCTCGACGTGACCGTCATCGGCCTGAGTCCAATCGTCACGACTCCCAGCACTCCCGTCCTCAGCGCGTCATACGTCCCGCTCAGTTGCTATTCTGGGCTGGCGAACGCGTCGTGGTCGGTCGACCAGCCCGGGCTGGCTGCCATCTCGGGCGGCGCGCTGACCCTCGTCAGCGCCGTCGCCGGCCCCATCGTCGCATCGGCGTATTCGGCCGGGCTGCAGGCCTCCGCGACGGTCCACGTCGTCACCAACGTCGTCGACGCGTCCCAGGTCACGCCGGCGGTCGCCATGCAGTTCACCGGCGGCGGGACCCAGACGGACAATCTCCAGTTCCTCTATCCGTATGCGAACACCGTGTTTCCACGGTCGGTCGCCGCGCCGGTCGTGCAGTGGAACAACGACGGCGTCGCCGCGACCGCGGTCAAGGTGACGGTGCAGTACCCCACGACGGGTACGCCGATCTATTCGGTCTCCGAAATCGTCCCCGAATCGAGCCCGCCGCAGGCGACCCTCTCGCAGGACGGTTGGGCCTTCCTCGACCAGACCGCCGCAGGGAAAGACGCGCTCCTGTCGATTCAGCGCTTGGTCAACGGAGTCCTTCTGCAGCCGGTCACGGAGACCGTGCACTTTGCGACGGCGCCGCTGCGCGGCAACATCTTCTACACGGAGTACAACGTCCCGGCGTGGACTGCGACGATCAAGAGCGCCAATCCCTCGGGAACGACGCCGTCGACGGTCGCCATGGCCAACGCGGGGTGCAACCCGTGCCATTCGGTCTCCGCGAACGGAACCACCCTCGTGAGCTCGAACTGGGGAAACAACGACACGAGCGTCGCCCGCGTGAACAGCGACGGGAGCCTCACAGGGCTCGCCAACATGTGGAACACGACGACCGGGGCGGACTCGCGCGGCTTCGCCTACTCGGCGATCTCGGCCGACGGCCTCTACGCGCTTCAGGGGTCCAACTGGTGGGGGAACACGCTGCAACCCGGGCAGGGCGGCTCTGTCTCCAAGCCGCACGGCAATGGCTCGGGGTTGACGGGAGCGTACTACGCGAACGCGTCGCTCTCGGGTGCGCCCGCGTACACTCGCACCGACCCGGACGTCGACTTCGGATGGGTGGCGACCTCGCCCGGCGGGAGCATCGCGGCGGGCTCGAGCTACTCGGTGTCGTGGACGGGGAGTGTTCAGGCGATCTTCACCGAGACGTACACATTCGAGGTCGAGTCGAGCGACGGCGTCACGCTGGCGGTCAACGGGCATTCCCTCGTCAATCAATTCGGCACCCAGGCGGATACCAAGCTGACGGGGACGATCGCGATGACCGCCGGCGCCAAAGTCCCCATCGCGCTCACCTACAAGAACGTGTCGAACACGTCGCAGATCCATCTGCGTTGGAGCAGCGCCCACCAGCCTTACCAAGTCATCCCCGTTACACAGCTCTACTCGGCTGCCTTCAGCGGTCCGGCGAACGGACTCACCGGAACCTACTACAGCAACATCGACTTCACCGGGACCGCGACGACGGAAATCGATCCTGGCGTCAACTACAACTGGAACGGCGCGCCGCCGGTCGCCGGCTGGCCAGGCACCAACTTCTCGGCCGAATGGACCGGCCAGGCGCAGACCCCCTGCACGGGGAATTTCCAGTGGTGTGTCGTCGGGGACGACGGGGTGAGACTCTGGGTGGACAGCGCGCTGGTCGACGACGGCTGGGTAGCGCAAGGACCCACTCTGTATTGCAGCCCGGCGGTCAGCGAGACCGCAGGGACCCTTCACGACATCAAGATGGACTACTTCCAGGCCGGCGGCGGCTCCGTCGCGCAGCTCGAGTGGAACGCTGCGTGTCTCGGTCTCAGCTCCCCCGCGGTGATTCCGCCTGCGGACCTCTTTCCCACCGGGGACCAGGGGATCGGCGGATTCAA
>JBAULD010000477.1:0-2249 GCA_049578005.1 Polyangiaceae bacterium | reverse complement strand
CGGCTGTGTCCTGCGTGCCGCAAGACCTGGATCTCGTGTCGTTTGAGCAGCGGAAGCATTTGCTCCCGCTTAAGTCCGCTGGACATCTTCTGCGATTCACTTGGTCTCATTTCTGGCTCCCTTCAAGGGGCCAGATTTTCCGGAAAGGGTGGGCTCAGATTTTCCGGAACCGACAGCGCGCAGTTGCCATTTGGAATGAAGCCACACTGCGCTCCTTGAGCGGCGCACGTTGTCGCAGGCGTGCACGCAACGCAATGGTTTCCAGTGCACACATCGCCACTCGGACAGCCACCGCAATTCAGCGTTACGCCACACCCGTCCGCGAGACTACCACATTGCGCTCCCGAGGTAGCGCATGAGGTGGTGGGTGTGCAGCACGTACCACTATTGCATTCCTGGCCGCTCGGACAAGACCCACAATCTATATCCGTAACGCAGCCGTCATTCAGTGGACCGCAACGGCCTGAGCACGTCAGGCTCGGCGTGCAACAGTAGATACCGGTGTCACCTATTTCGGGCAGGTTTGGCGGTTGAGGCGATGTATCTTGCCAAAAAATCGCATCCTGACCGGAAGCACAACAAACAGCGTTTAAGCCGTACGCGGGGCATATTGTGATTCCCTTCGTGCATTCGTAAACCTGCGTACACTGCGGCCCGAACGGGGACATGGTGCTGACGCACTGCGCGGAGCTTTGACACTCCGTCGTGTTATTTTGGAGCTGCGCGCTGGCTTCCCGCTGCACGCAGAAAGACCCCAGCAAGGCCACTGCTCCAGTGAACGCGGCTGAGAGAATAGATCTTGTCGGCTTCATGCTTGCATCCCCCTCTTTGGCTAGACGCCATGCGCGTACCAGCCGTCGCCGGTGGGGGCAAGGGCAGAGCGAGCGTGCTGACGCGATTTCACGGCATCGTCACCGCGCGGGCGTATTTGGATCCCAACGGTGATCCCTGGAGGTGTCTAGATAGCCGCTCACGCGATCGGTCGCCCGGGCGCGTCGTTCCGACACGTTGCCCTATCGCGTCCCGGGGCGTGCGATTGATGGCTATCGGGTGTGGCGCTCGGCAGCTGCAGTGCTGGAACGAAATGGGACGCGCGATGAGCCGCCGCAAGACGGATGCGTCGGCGCTCTATCGCTCCCCAGGCGTACTTTGGCGTCGGCATCTGTCAGGCCTCACATCGAAGCGCGCATCCGCGCTCGAGTGGGTGCACGCGGCGTGAAGAAAGGGGTCGATTGCGTCGAGGTCGTCCGCCGTCACTTCGTCGGCCAGGACCGTACCGCGCGCGTCCTCGACCCGGAGTTTACGCGTGCACCCGTCGCAAGTACTCCTCGATGTAGCGGGCGAACTCTCGGAATTCCTGGAGGCGCGTGTTGAGTACGGCGTGGACACGCGAGGGATCCAACTCCAAGTACCCGTGCACGAGAATGTTGCGAAACCCCGCGACCGCTCGGAAGCGCGCGCCGAAATCGGGGGGCAAGGCGCCGAGTTGGACCAGAGCGTCGATCGCCGCCCCATAGTCGGGGGCGTCCGTTGCTCCCGCCGCGGCGATGTGGGTAGCGACGTCGAGCGCGTTCTGCGCGCAGACTTGGAGTCCTCGCTCGACGAGCCAGGCCTCGTCGAGGTCGGTGATCAATTTGTCGACCGGGCGCCCCGTGTGCCGAGACAAGTGCTGGACCGCGCTCGACCGCGAGCAAATGACGGCGGATGACCGCCGAGTCGACGCGGCCAGGGCTCACGGACTGCCCTCGGGCGTCCGCCCCCGTCCCGCGATTCGGTCGATCTTGGCCAGCTGCTGCGCGTAGTCGCACCAGCGCGATAGGGCGCGGCCCTCACGCACCGTCGTGGCCGCAAGGTCCCGCGCGAAGAGACGCACGCCGTCGCGAAGCACGCGGTGATAGAGGAGGGGCGGGGCCGCGTTCAGCACGACGAGGTCGACGTCGTTCCTCGCCAGAGCGCGGACGAGTCGTGACGCGAGGTCCGCGTCGTAACCGAACGGAAAATCAGCTTCTTCGAGGTGATCGCGGTCGACATAGACCGCGACGTCGATATCGCTGTGAGCCGCAGCGTCCCCCCGCGCACGCGAGCCGAACAGGTACGCCTCCAAGACCTCTGGACGCTCGAAGAGCGTGTCGCGCACGCGGTCGGCCAGCGTCGCCGTCACCATGCTCGAAAGCATGGCACGGGTGTTACCCGAGCGCCTGCTCGATGTCGGCGACCAGGTCTTCCGCGTCTTCGACGCCGACCGAGAG
>JBAULD010000476.1:0-2051 GCA_049578005.1 Polyangiaceae bacterium | reverse complement strand
GAGCAGCACGGAAACCCCTTCGGGGAGCTTGAGGTCTTGGGTGGCGACGTGCTGGCCGAGCTCGAGGTGCGTGACGTCCGCCTCGATTTTTACCGGGATGCGATCGGGCAGGCATCGAACGGGAACCGTGCGGAGCACGATCCGGAGAACGCCGCCCTTGGTCACACCAACCGGCTTGCCGGTCGAAAAGAGCGGGACTTCGACGTCCACCGGCTTGTCGAGCTTCACCTCGATGAAATCGACGTGCTCGAGCGCCCTCTTGACCGGATGCACGCTGAAATCGCGAATCATGGCCAGGAGCTTCTTCCCGTCGAGCTCGAGCTGCAGCACCGTATTCTGCCCGCGTTCGCTCTTGAGAATGACCGCGACTTCCTTCGGAACGACCGCAATGGGGGTCGACGGCAGGCCTTTGCCGTACGCGATGGCCGGAACGAACCCCGTGCGGCGCAGCCGCCTCGCCTCCCCCTTGCCTGCGGGAGCGCGCGATTGGGCCTTCAGAGTGGGCATTTCGACGGCAGCCATGAGTTCGTCCTCCATCCCCTGTCGACTCGGCGCGTGTTTCGGCCGAGCGTGCGGGGTTCGATGCGGGGGGCGCTCACTTAGCAGATGTCGCGGGCGATGCCAACGAGAAGGCCCGCGAGAGAAAGAGAGTCGCTCCCTGGCGTCCCTTGCGGTTATCTCACGCGAAGAGCGAGCTCACGCTGTCGGAGCTGTGAATTCGCTTGATCGCCTCGCCGAGAAGGCGCGCGATGGAAAGTTGCTTGATCTTCGGGCAGCTCTTGGCCGAGTCCGAAAGTTGGATCGAATCGGTGACGATGACTTCGGCCAGCGGCGACTCCGCGATGCGCTGCACGGCGGGCCCCGAAAGCACGCCGTGGGTGGCGCAGGCCACGATCTTTTTGGCGCCCTTGTCGGAAAGGGCACGCGCGGCACCGCAGAGCGTCCCGGCCGTATCGATGATGTCGTCGATGATGATGCAGTCTTTTCCTTTGACCTCGCCGATGAGATTGACGACGTCACTCACGTTGGCTCGCTCGCGTCGCTTGTCGATGATCGCCAGCGACGCGTCGAGCCTCTTCGAATAGGCCCGCGTCCGCTCCACGCCGCCCGCGTCGGGCGAGACGAACACCGCGGACGAATCGAATTGCTTTCGCAGGTAATCCTCGAGAAAGACCGGTAGCGCGTACAGATGATCGAAGGGGATGTTGAAAAATCCCTGAATCTGCCCCGCGTGGAGGTCGACCGAAACCACTCGATTCACGCCGGCGACCTGGATGAGATCGGCGACGAGCTTGCTCGTGATGGGCGTGCGGGGGGCCACTTTGCGATCTTGACGCCCGTAGCCGTAATAAGGGATGACCGCCGTGATCGAGCCGGCGGAGGCGCGACGGAGAGCGTCGGTCATGATGAGAAGCTCCATGACGCTGTCGTTCGTGGGGCTGCTCGTCGACTGGATGATGAAGGCGTCCACACCCCGGACGTTCTCACCGATTTCGACGAAGCTCTCTCCGTCGCTGAAACGGGTGACCCTGCATTTGCCGAGCGGGGTCTCCAAGTACTGGCCAATCGTGGCGGCCAGGTGGGGGTTGGCGTTGCCGGAGAAAAGGCACACCTTCTTGAACACGCGCTGACCTCCTCCAGGCGCCAGGCCGTGAGTACGGCAACGGCGCGCTCCGCTCGTAGCCGGCTCGTCACACGCTGTCAACGTCAACGCAGCATTGCTGCGCAGTCGGACGTCGGCCCTCGTTTTCCTTGAGACACGCACGCCCTGAAGCTTCGTACGGCATTCTTGGCATCGCCCTTTTGCTGGTAGGCGGCCCCGAGGATGAGCCACGCCTCCGCGTCCGCGGAGTCGAGCGCGACGGACCTCTCCCCCGCCGCGATGGCGGCACTCATGTTCCCGCGCTCGAGCGCTCCGCGTGATTTCGCCTTTTCCTTGGCTGCGGCCACTTTCGGATCGGCCGGCGGCTCGGCAACCGCTTGGGCTTTGGCTGGCACGGGCACGTCGGCCACGACCGGGGCCGCCGCAGATGCCGCCTGCGCAGGAGCCG
>JBAULD010000475.1:0-1800 GCA_049578005.1 Polyangiaceae bacterium | reverse complement strand
CGCGTTCAACGTTGGCAGGAGCGGCTGACGGGCGCCGGCAGGAGGTCCATGGACCTCGCGCAGCGGTCCCCGCGGAAGGTCTTGAAGCTGTTGCAGGGAACCGTTGAACGGGCGCCGGACTTCGTCGAGCGCGTGAAGCTTGACGCCAAGCTTCTTGCGGAAGCCCGCAAAGCTTCGAAGGCGAGAAGAATCGCCGTCCTGGCCGAAGAATCGCCTGCAGAGTGAGCTGATCTTGCGGCTGCCACTTAGTGTGGAGGTCGTCTGGCGGGGGAGGCGCCTTCCGGAGCGCACATCAAATGTGTTATCGTTCCTCGTTCGCGTCTTCCCCTACCCTTCGCACTCGGCGCCCTCGGCGCGGGTAAGGCAGTCCTTCGACAGGCACTGAAATCATGTCGCGTTGTACGCTCGAGCTCGGGGGAGTCGTCGTCGTGGTTGCTATCGAGGGGACACTAGGAGCCGAGTACGCCCTCTTCGACCCGGGTGACATCGAGCTGTCGGCGACCGGCCCCGGAACCATTCGTGAGATCGGGTATCGCACGACCGTAGGCGAAGCGACTGCGCGACTCGCTCACTTCGGCCTCGTGCCCGACCTGGTCGACGAAGCGGTCGCCGCGACCAGGCCTTGGATTGCGCGAGCGTTCGCCCGTGGGGCCACGGTGCGCCACGTCGTCGAGCGGCTTGGGGCATCCGAGCTTTTCGACGGCGGCACCTACGATTCGGCGTCGGAGCGATATTTGGGAACCTGGTTGGACCTCCCTGCGCTCGTACTGGCCCTCTCAGCAGACTTGGATTCCGTCCGCGCCGCAACTCTGCTGCAGGCTTTTTTTTTGACCGCCCTTCTTTCGGAGCGCCCGCAAAACGAAGCCCTAGTGCTCTCGACGACCGAACTGACCACCGAACGACGGCCCGGCGAGCGCACCTTCAGGCGAGCACCCGTGAAGCAGCCGCGGGATTTGTTGCGCGCCCTTGCAGCTCTCAAACAGACCCCGGAACAAGGGGGATCCGAGAGCGGACCCGGTCGTCAGGAAATCGTGGCCTGGTTGCGAGCCCGCGCCTCGCTATTGGCGCGGTCCAGCGATCGGGTCGCGTCGATCGAATCAGCGCTGGGCACGCGCGACCCCCCCTCACGCGGACCGTTGGCCGACGCCGAGTTGTGGGCGCTGGAAATGAAGCTGTCCTTCGGGGAGACCGACGGGGTCCTCGAGCGACTCGCCACGATCGAGCAGCGACGGGGCAAGCTGCCGGCGACGACTTACCTGCGCGACCGCGTGGCGTTCATGTCCGGGTCGGAGGAGCCACGAACCATAGCCGAGCGTGTATCGGCTCTCTCCACCTCGATGTCCGCCTTTCATGAGCTTCAGCTTCTAGCGGCCCAAGCATGGGCCGCGGCCGGCGAGGTACGCCAGGCGCACGCGTTCGCCCGCGATCTGCTCGATGACTCGGCAGCATGTGACTCGCTGCGCATGAGTGCGCGTGAGGTCCTCGATGCGACTGGTCGCGCAACGACTGCGCCTGAGGGGGGCGTTCCGCTCATCCCAAAGCCGCCGCTGACCCCATCGGGAACAGAGCCGGATGCGGCAAGCGACCCTCCAATGAGTGGCTACGGTTCACGAATATCGCGCGAGCACGCTCGAATGGGCGGTGAACGAGCACCTTCGCTCGTCGCCGATCTTTCCCTTCCGGTGCTCGCGATCGAGCCACGTGCCCATTGGGCGATATCTGTCCCAAGTGAACCCCATACAGAAGTTGAAACGGTGGAGACCCTCGCCCTTCCGCTCGGAATGCACGATGAACCACCAC
>JBAULD010000474.1:0-5442 GCA_049578005.1 Polyangiaceae bacterium | reverse complement strand
CTTCTTGCACGTGTCGATCTCCGCCTGAACGGCGGAGACCTGCTTGTCGTAGTTCGAATCGTCGATCTGACCTCGAAGGGCGAGCGCGAGCCCCAAGTGGGCGTCGTAGTCGTTCGGATGCATCTCGAGGGCCTTGCGATACGCCTGCTCCGCCTTGTCGAAGCCTCGGAAGCTCAGGTTGATCGCCGCAAGGTTCATCAGCGCCTCGAAGAAGTGCGGGTCGAGACTGGATGCCCTCGTGAATTCGGTCACGGCCGTATTCACCTGTCCAAGCTCGTTTAGGATGAGTCCGGACGTGTTGTGGATCGGCGCGTAGCCCGGGTTCTTCCGGACAGCCTGGGAGCACACGAGCGCCGCAAGCTCCAGCTGTTGCACGTCGCCACGCTTGGCCAGAGCAGCGTTCGTGGCGATCGTCCGCCCGAACTTCTTGCCGCCGCCCGCTTTCTTCTTCGCGCTCCCGAAATAGTAGAGCGCGAGCTGGTTGAACGCCGGCATGTAGCCGTCGTCGATCGCGAGGGCGCGTTGAAGGTTGAGCTTCGCGCAATCGAAGTCCGGTAGATCGACGTCCTTACCCGCTGCCTTGGCGTGACAGTTGGCACCGATCTGTTCGGAGTCCCGCTGCATCTGGAACATCGCCAGGTCGACGAGCGCCGGGACGTTCTGAAAGTTCGCGTCGTTGACCGCTGTCTCGAGCGCCGAGATCGCGGTGTCGACGTTGCCGTCGGCCTTGAATTGATAGAGAGCGAGCTGCGCACGGGCGAAGTGAAACTTCTCGTCGTCGGCCAAGGCTTGTTGGAAACGGGCCTTTGCGTCCTTGTCGTTCCCGCAGCGCTGATAGGCGAGCCCGGCGTCGTACTGGGCCTCGGGAAACTTGCCCGAGGACTGCGCGGAGGCCGACGCGAGGAAGAGCTTTGCGGTCTCGCTGCAGGTCTGATCGTTCCAGTCGTTGGCCTTGTCGTGGGCGTTGAATGCATCGAGCGCCGCGCCAAACTTCTCGCGCGCCCCCGACTCGACCGCCGCCGGGGGAGCAACGGGCCCTTCGTTGTGGTGGGCCACGGGGGCTTTGGCTTCCTCCTTGGCACCGCCGCAGCCGAAGCCTAGTGAAATTCCAAGGGTTCCCGTGGCCAAAACCCGTCCGACGTTCTTCATCCGTTTTGCCCTCGCTGACATCCTTCGCGCTCCGGCCTACTTCTTCTTCTTTGCGGCCGTCGGCTTCTTCTTGCCTTCTTCGGTCGCGGCTTCCCCAGCGATCTCCACCTTCTCGGTCGCGGGCCCCGTCACGACGGGGTGCCAGAGCTGGCCACCGACGATGAGCGGCGGCGGCTTGTCGTCGAGCCCACCGTTGGAAAGCGTGGGGGCGCCCCTGAGTTCGTCCACAACGTGGTATTCGGTCTTGTAGTTGCGCGCGAGCCACTTCTCGCAATCGCGGGAGTACTCGTCGAAGTACTGATACTTGACGGAGTCGTCGAGGCAGCGCTTGAGCGCAGGCTTGGCCTTGTCGCGCTTGATGGGCTCGGATGCCTCGTCGAGGTGCTCCAGGTAGTTGGCCTTGACCTCTCTCCAGGAGAGGGTGTCGCCGGTGCCAGGCACGAAGCCCTTCTTGTCCCAGTCCTTCGGATAGGGCGCGCGACGGAAGTCGTCTACGAAGTTGCCCCACATCAAGCCCGCGCGCGAGGCGGCGGCGATAACCCATCGAGGCGGAGGCACCGGCTGGAGGTCGGTGATCTTCTGATACTCCTTGTCGACGTCCTCGATGGCGGCCTGCTTCTTCTGCACCCAGGGCATCAGGGTCTTTTCCATGTACTTCTTGATGTCTTCCTTCGTCCCGGACCCCTTGTAGGCGGGGAAGGCCACAGCATCGACCTTGTCGTGCTTCTTGTCCTCGACGACGAAGAACGTCGCCTCACCCACCGCGTCGAGCGCTTTGCCCAACCGATGAGCCAGTTGGTCCTCGCTCTCGCCCTTGTAGGAGTCGTGAATCTTCGCCTGCGCCTGGGTTCCGTCGCCCCAGAGCGACCGCACCTTGGCGTATTCCGCCTTGGCCTGCGCTTGGCCTTTCATGTGCCACATCGCGCGCGCGAGCGTGGCGTGCGCTTGCACTTGGATGTCGGGCGGCGCCTTGTCGAGCGTTCCCATCGCAGCCGAGAGCGCCTTGCGAGCCCCGTCCCAGTCTTCCTTGTCGGCGTAGTGAGCGCCGATGGCGAATGCGATCTGGGCGGTCTCTGTTGCGTTCGTGTTCGCGTAGTCTTTCTTGTACTGAGTGACGTCGGCGACCGCCTGGTCTTCCTGACCGAGGCCGAGTCGCAGCACGATGGCATCCGAGAGCGCCTTGTCCGAGTTCTCGCGGTGCGCGTTTTCCTTTGCATAACGCTCGTACCAATCCGCCGCTTGGTCGTAGACCGCGATCGCCTGCCAGTTGCCGCCGATCTTGAACATCGCCTGTTTGGCGAGGTCAGTCTTCTCCATCCGGTAAGTCGGGTTGAGCAAGACCATGCGCGCGCGGATCGCGCTGGCGATGAGGTGGCCGGCCTGGAAGGCGCGCGCCGCGTTCTCCACGATCTCTTCGAGCCTCTCGCACTGCGGCGGCTTGTTGTCCTTCAGAGGCTTTGCGCCGTATTCGTCCCAAAGGTCGAAGTACGCCTTCCCTCCCTTTTCGAAGAGCTCGAGCGAATCGTTTCCGCCTTTGCCGGCCTGCTCGACGATGCGCTGCGCACGGAGACGGCGAATGTCGCACTGCACTTTCTGCAGGATCGTGCACGTGTCTTCGTTCTTCTGCGCCTTGTCACCTGCGCAGAACATCTCGAGGAACTTCGGGACGTCGACGATCATGTCGTCGATGCACTTGTTGCGGTTCGGCATCCCGTGGAAGGTGAGGACGTTGATGCTCTCCAGGTAGAGCTGTGCCGCGTACACCGCGGAGTCGCTGTCAGGGTGCTCGTACGCGATTTCTTTGAAACACGCGCCGGCCTCTTCCCAGTGCTGGGCCTCGAAGTAGAGGCGGCATCGAGCGTACTTGACCTCGATGAGCTGCTTCTGTCCGTCCGCGTCCTTCTCGTCGGGATGGATGTAGCAAACGTAGCGATTGAACGACCCGACCATGGCCTTCTGGGGCTCGGTCATCTCCTTCGCCCGGTACTTGTCGTCGGTGTCGTGCTTGAAGTCTTTCTCCTTGCCGACGCCGGGGAGGTTTCCGCTGCCCTTCTTGTCCGAACCCTTCTGGTGCTGTGCCAGATAGATGTTCTGGTAGCAGAGTACCGCGGCGTAGGCGGCCTCCGCCGCGTCCGAGCCCTGCGGGTTTTCTTTGACCACTTCGTCGAACGCCGGACCGCACTCGGCCCACTTCTCACGGTAGTAGAGAAGATCGGCCATGTTGTATTTGATCTTGTAGATCGTCGGCCAGTCTTCTTTGACGAGGCGCGGGAACTCGAACTTCGAAAACTCGGACGCGCTCCACGTGTCGGAAACCTTCTTGTAGAGGACCGACGCGAGGTCCATCGTCTTCGGATCCCCGGTTCCGCGCTGGCCCTGTGACCCGACAGCCTCGAGGTGCCAAGCCATCGCCGTCTCGGTTGCGAGCGACGCCGTGCGGTTCGCGCACCTCTGCTTGGACTCCGCCGAGTGGTTGTCGCCCTTGAAGGCCGCGAAGCGTTTGAACTGGTTGTTCAGCTCGGCCACGATCGCGGTCTTGTCACCCGACTTCATCGCCATGGTCGCTTCGGTAATGCGCGACTGGTATTCGCAGGCCTTGTCGCTCCCGCTGTCGCGGGTCATCAGGTCTTTGTAGAGCGCGATCGCCTCGGGGTAGTGACCGGTGTCGAGGTAATTCTGCCCGAGGTCGTCCATCATCTTGAACGTCTTGTCGGTGGAGCCCGACGGGTCGCCGCTCAAGTTCTTGAAGAAGTTGAACGACTCGCTCGGACTGCCTGCGAGTGCGTAGACTGGGACCACGTCCTTCCGGCCGCTCTCGGCGAGCTTCGGAGCGTTCGGCAGCTGGGAGAACTGAACGCCGAAGTCGATCGTGCGCTTGAACGCGTCGAGGGCGTGGGGCAGATCGCCCATGTTCCAAAAGACGTACGCGAGCTTGTACCAGGCGTAGCCGTAGATCTTGTTCTCCGGCGGCGGTTTCGAAACGACCTTCTGGTAAGCCTGCTTTGCGGCGTCCCACTTCGTCGGGTCGCTCAGCGCCTCGTTGAAGAAGAGCTCTCCGAACGCGAGGTATGCGTTCGTCAAGTACTTCGAGTTCGGGGTCTTCGTGATGAGGTCGAGATAGACGCGACGGGCGTTGACGGTGTCGCCCGCCTGCTCGTACTCGTAGGCGAGATAGTAGTAGATCTCGTCGAGGTTCGGATTCGCCGGCGGAGGGTTCTGCGGGAAGTTGTTCGAGGGCTGCCCGGAGTAGTCGGCAACGAGAATCGAGTAATATTCAACCGCCGCCTTGCGCGCGCGCTCCATCGTCGTCTTGCGCGACGTGGCAATGGCCTGCTGCTTGCCCGCCTCGGTGTTGTTCTTCTTCGCCTTGGCTTCGTCGCGAGCGATCTCCGCTTCCGTCTTCTCTTTGAAAGCGGCGTTTTCCAGCTCGACGTAGTCTTCGGCCAGGCGGCGGAGCAAAGTCGGGCGGTCCTTCGAGCGCATCTCCGTCTCGCGGAGCAGCATCTCGAGCTGCCCGATCTCGGTGATGAGAAGGGCGAGGACGCGCTGCTTGAGCCGGGTCTGACGAAGGTCGCGGTAGCCCGCGATCATCGACACGTCGGCCCTGCCAACCTCGATCTTCTTGTCGCCCTTCTTGATCTCCTCCACCTTCGAGTGAAAGGACATCTGCGGCTCTTTGCCGTGCACGCCGTTCAGCGTCGGCCCGGAGGGGCAGGTTTCCAGGCTCTTTTTTGCCCGGTCTCCGATGCACTCGACGCCGGACGACGCGCTCTCTTTGTCCGGCTTCTCCGACGCGGAGCTGGAGCTCGATCCGCTGCTCGACGAATCAGCTGCGCGGGCCGAGCCTGCGCCTCCAAGGATCAGGACAATGAAGACGACGGACAGAGACAAGACACGATTCATCGCTACCTCCCGCACTTCGACGTGATCGTCTGGCGGTAAAAACCAAGCTCGTCACGCCAGTACTCGCCGTTGAACGGCCAGATGACGTGCTCTTCATCGGGTTTGACGATATTCGCCTTCGACTCTTCGGGCGTGACCAGTCCCTTCTCGAGCTCTTGGTCCAGCATGTGACGCTGGGCGGCGGTCACGTCGACGAGGATCTTGGTGCCGTTCCGGAGATTTTCTTCCAAGTCCTTGAGATTGCGTTCGTACCGACCGCGCGCGAGGTCGCCCGCGTTTCGAACGGCAAGCTCGCGTGCGTCGTGAATCGAGTCCTTCACGAGATCCGCGACCTTGGCACCTTTGAAGCTGGCCGGCGCCCGCTTGAAGCGGGCGTCTTCTTCGTCGAGC
>JBAULD010000473.1:0-1982 GCA_049578005.1 Polyangiaceae bacterium | reverse complement strand
GTCCAATGACGCTCGACCAACGAGAAAAGTCGCTCCGCCAACGTGCAATGACGCTCGACCAATTGGAAAAGTAACTCCGACAACGTGAAATGACGCTCGACCAATAAGAAATGATGCTCCGCCAACCAGAAGTGCCGCTTTTTCGATAGTCGACGGAATTTCTCAGAAAAAACGGAGATCACCCCCCGGGCAAGAGCGCGATCACGAGACCGTCGGCCGGATAGTTGAACGGCACGTCGACGCACGTCGGTTTCTTACAGCCAGTAACCATTTGGTCGGCGGCGTCGCACGCGCAAACTTTGGCGACGTATGGGCCCGGGGGCGCACATTTCGGGCTCACACACGCGAGCGATTGCGAGCCGCACGTCCCCGGCTCGAAAAACGTGCCGTCCCACGTCTGCGTCTGGTCGGTCGGCGGCAGCGGCCAGGTGGAGAGCTGCGTCGTCAGAGACCAAGTCGCCGAACAGGCAGCGCAATCGCGACTGGTCGTCCCTTCGGTGGGCGCGAGGTACACCTGCTCTCCCGACGGGCAGAACACGCTCAGCCAGTTGACGTCCGACGAGCCCGCGGATCGGCCTTCATCGAGCAGCCAGTGGCTGCCGCTCGCACCCGCAAGCGAGAACGTCACCGTGCCGCCCGCGCAGCCGCCCGGCGGGGGAGGAGTCGCGGCCGCCAGGGCGCAGGCCGCGACCCCAGGCGTGGCGTCGCGAGCATCGCCCACGGTCTGTCCGCCGCAGCTCGAAGACACAACCACCACGAAGAGCGACCCGGCGAGTCGGAACCGCCTCGCACGCCGATTCGACGTATCCATCGATACAACCCGCCGGTCCTTCGCCCATTATCGGGACGAACGGCCGATTGCGGTCCCCTCTCAGTAAAGCCCGTATTTCTTCAGCTTCTCGTAGAGTGTCGACACTGCGATGCCGAGCGTACGCGCGGCGTGAGCTTTGTTTCCGCCGGCCTGACGCAGCGTTTGTCGAATGGCGGCGCGCTCGATTCGCTCGAGCAACTGTCCGGCGAGCGGAAGCGAATCGATCCAGGAGTTGTCACCGTCGGCGCAGGCCGTCGGGGACAAGAGCTTGAAATGACGCGGCTCGAGCAGCGTCACGCCGGCGTCGACGAAGGCCACGGCGCAGGCCAGCGCGTTCTTCAGCTCGCGCGCGTTGCCCGGCCACGGGTGGGCCCGCAGGGCAGAGAAGACCGCGTCCGACACGCGAAGGTGCGGCTGTCCGAGGTCGGCGAGGAGGCTCAGCACGAGCTCGGGCAAATCCTCCAGGCGCTCGCGGAGCGGCGGGACTTTCACGACCGCCACGGCGAGGCGAAAGTAGAGGTCTTCTCGAAATTTTCCAGAGGCAACGTCTGCCCGAAGATCGCGATTCGTGGCCGCGATGACGCGCACGTTCACGGGCCGATCGACCTTTCCGCCGACGCGACGCACTTTGCGGCTCTCGAGAGCGCGCAGGAGCCGAGGCTGCAGTTCAAGCGGCAGCTCGGCCACTTCGTCGAGAAAGAGCGTGCCGCCGTCCGCGCGCTCGAACGCCCCGGCGTGGGTCGTCACGGCACCCGTGAACGCGCCTCGCTCGTGCCCGAGGAGTTCACTCTCGGCCAGATTCGCCGCGACCGAGCCACAGTCGAATACGACGAAGGGGGAGTCCGCACGCGCCCCCTCTTCGTGGATTGCGTGGGCGAGGACGTCTTTTCCTGCGCCGGTTTCGCCCACCATCGTCACCGTGACGTCCGTCCGGGCGAAGCGTTCGAGCATGTTCAGGACTTCGTGCATCGTGCCCGAGCGCGCGGAGACTCGTCCAAACCGCCGGACAGGCACCGGGTGTGGACGGGGAGTCTCCAAATCGAGTCTCGAGGCCGTCGCCGAGGACCACGAACCGGCAGCCGTTGCCCTGCGCCTCACGCGGGTCGTCGATTCTACGATTTCTTCGGCTTCCGACCGACTCACGGACGGGTCGGCGGCCGACTCTGTGGCA
>JBAULD010000472.1:0-3260 GCA_049578005.1 Polyangiaceae bacterium | reverse complement strand
GGACTACAATCAGTATCAGCTCAACGTGCGCGAGAACATCGGTTTTGGAAGCGTCGCGTACATGGGAGACGAGCCTCGCATCGGCCGCGCCGTCGAACGCGGCGGGGCGACCGAAATCGTGCAAGGGCTCGTGGGCGGCCTCGACGCGCCCCTCGGGCGTTGGTTCCAGGACGGGACGGAGCTCTCGGGCGGCCAGTGGCAGAAGATCGCGCTCGCGCGCGCGTTCATGCGTGAAGAGGCGGGTATCTTGGTGCTCGACGAGCCGACCGCTTCACTCGACGCCGAGGCCGAGCACGCGGTCTTCGAGCGGTTCCGTGAGCTCGCGCAGGGGCGCACGACGATCGTCATTTCCCATCGGTTTCCGACGGTGCGAATGGCGCAGAAGATCGTGGTCCTCGAGCACGGGCGAATCGTCGAGCAGGGGACCCACGATGAGCTGAGGGCGCTCAAGGGACGCTACTCACGGATGTTCGAGCTTCAGGCCGAGGGGTACAGGTAGGCGCGGTCGTGTTCGCATCGCGTCGTGATCTGCTCCGCGCGTGCGCCGCGCTCGCGGCGGTCGGGTGCGCCCGGCCCGCGCGGCCGACGCGAGAGGGAGGACGGGTGGTCGTCACGTTCTGGTACGCGTACGGCGACCTAGTCCGCAGAGTTCTGCTCGACCTCGTGGACCAATTCAACGCAGAGCAGACCCGTGTGCTCGTCAAGGCGGTTCACCAGGGCGACTACTTCGAGGCGCTCGCCAAGCTCCGCACCGCGCTGGCCGCCGGGGTTGCACCGACGCTCTCGCACGTCGTGCTCGAAGTCATCCCCTATCTCGCGCGGGCCGGCGTTCTCGAGCCGCTCGACGGTTACGATGGGGCGACGGACCTTTCCTTCGTTCCCGCGCTCGCGCAGGGGGGATCGTTCGCGGGATCGGTGAGCGAGCCCCTGGTCGCCGTTCCCTTCAACCGTTCGACGCCGATCGTGTTCGCGAACCGGGACGTGCTCGACCGGGAGGGCGCTTCGTTGCCGCGAACCTGGGAGGAGCTGGCCCTCCTGGCGCGCAAGTTGACCCGGCGTGGCGCCGGCGGGGACACGCGCTGGGGCTTCGAGGTCCCGATCTCTTGGTGGTATTGGGTCGCGATGGTCGGGCAGGCGGGCGGCAGCCTCGTCGAAGCGGACGGACGCGTGTCGCTCGGAGGCCTCGCCGGCGAACGCGCGATCCGCTTTTGGCAACGTCTGGTCCGCGAGCGCTCGATGCGCCCGCCGCCTGGTCGGGATTACCAGGCGTGGCAATCGACCAACGAGAGCTTCCTTCAGGGGCGCATCGCGATGATGTGGAGCAGCACGGCCTATGTTCGCTATCTGGAGAAGAACGCTCGATTCCCCGTGGTCGCGGCTCCGCTCCCGCGGGACGTGCGTGCTTCGGTCCCGACCGGCGGCACGATGTTCGTCCTCCTGCGGGCTGCGCCCGACGAAGAGAAGCACGCGGCGTGGGAGTTTGTCCGCTGGATGTGCGCGACCGACCAGACAATCGCGTGGTCGACGCGCACGGGGTACATGCCGACCACTCGTCCCGCGGTGGAGCGCCTGGTCGAAAGCGGCTGGTACGCGAGCCATCCGAACGACCGCGTCGCCTACGATCAGCTGGCCGTCGTCGATCCGTGGCCCTGGGTGCCCGAGCTCTTTCGCATCGAGCGCGACGTCGTCGAGCCGCGGCTCGAAGACGCCGTCCTGCGCGGTCGGGACGCCCGCGAGCTGATGGCCGAAGTGCGCGAGGAAGCCGCGAGGCCGGTGTGACTCCGCGCGCGCCTTGGCACCCATGGGCGATGCTCGCGCCCACGCTCGCGCTGCTCGTCGTTTTCTTCGTGGTCCCCATCGGCGTCGCCGCGTGCGAGAGCTTCTTCTCGTGGGACCTTTTGACCCCCCACCGGTTCGTCGGAACAGCGAACTACCGCGCGCTTGCGGCGCACGGCGAAATCGTGGCCGTGGCCCTGCGTACGCTCGCCTACAGCAGCCTCGTCGTCGCGGGAACCGTCGCGCTCGGGCTCGCGCTGGCGCTGCTGCTCGACAGGCCCGGACGCTTGTTCGCGTTCGTCCGCGCCAGCGTGTTCAGCGCGTACGTAGTGAGTTGGGTCGCGGTGGCGCTTCTCTGGATGTGGTTGCTCGACGGCAACTCCGGCATCCTTGGCGCTCTCCTGCGCCGGATCGGAGCCAGTCCGGTCTCGCCGCTCGGCGATCCGCGCTGGGCGCTCCCGACCTTGGCCTTCGTCGCGGTTTGGAAGCTCACGGGCTACGCCATGGTCATCTTCCTCGCCGGACTGCAGGGGGTGCCGCGCTCGCTGCTCGAGGCGGCGGCCCTCGACGGCGCGGGCCCCATTTCACGCTTCCGCTACGTCACGATGCCGCTCCTCGCTCCGACCACGGCTTTCGTCGCGACGACGAGTCTCGTGACGAGCTTTCAAGCCTTCGACGTCGTGCGCATCATGACGCAGGGCGGCCCGGCGCGCGCGACGGAGCTCTTCGTGTACGAGATCTACGAGCAGATCTTCATGAATCTGAGCGTCGGGAGGGCGAGCGCGCTCACCGTCGTGTTCTTCGTGCTCCTTCTTGCGCTCGCCGGGCTGGAGCTGCGTGTGTGGCGTGCCCGCGCTGGCGGCTCGTCGGCGCGACCGAAGCCGGACGGGCGAGAGGGCGTGCGCGGACTGCGATGAGGCCGGGCAAAGCGCTCTCGTGGTTTTTGCTCGCGCTTGCGTGCGTCGCGGCCGCCACGTGGCTCCTGCCGTACGCATGGATGGTCGCTTCGTCGTTCAAAACCCTTCCCGAGATCGTCGCGCATCCGACTGCGCCGTTCCCCGAGAGGCTGGACACCGGTGCGTATCGCGAGGTGTTTCGCGCAATCCCCGTCGTTCGGTACATGGTCGTGACCATTTTCATGGCGTCGGCGATCGCGGTCGCGCAGATCGCGCTCGCGCTCCCCGCGGGCTACGCCCTCGCGAAGCTGCATTTCGCAGGCGGAAAATTCGCCTTCGGCGTCGTTCTCGCGTGTCTGCTCGTTCCCGCGCAAGCGACGTTCGTCTCGGTGTTCTTGCTCTTCGCCGAATTGCGGCTCGTCGACACGATGACCGCGCTCGTGCTCCCCTTTGCCGCGAGCGCGCTCGGCACGTTCCTCGTACGCCAGGCGCTCCTCGGGGTGCCCGACGAGATCATCGAGGCGGCCCGCATGGACGGGGCCGGCGAGTGGACCATCGTCTATCGCATTCTCGGGCCGATGATAAGGC
>JBAULD010000471.1:0-2335 GCA_049578005.1 Polyangiaceae bacterium | reverse complement strand
GCGATCGGAATCGTGCTGTCGGGAACCGGGTCCGACGGAACGCTGGGCCTGGGCGCCATTCAGAGGGAAGGGGGCATCACCTTCGCGCAAGACGCGACGGCGAAATACGACGCGATGCCGAGGAGCGCGATCGCCGCCGGCTGCGTGGATCTCGTCCTGCCGCCCGACGAGATCGGGCGCAAGCTCGCGCACCTCGCGGCGCGCGGGAAGATCGCGATCGGCACGGACGCGGCCTCCCCGGACGAAGAAGAAAATCTCGCGGTCGTGATCGCCGCTTTACGCAAGGGGACGGGGATCGACTTCAGCCAGTACCGACGTACGACGGTTCAGCGGCGCGTCCAGCGCCGCATGGTGGTCCAGCACATCGAGGACCTCCGCGCGTATGCCGAATTTCTCGCGCAAACACCGTCCGAAGGCGTCGCGCTCGCCGAGGACATCCTCATCCACGTCACGAGCTTTTTTCGCGACGCGGAGGCCTTCGAAGCGCTGAAGACCGAGGTATTTCCGCGTCTCATTGCGAATCGTCCGCAGGGCATGCCGATCCGGATTTGGGTACCTGGCTGCTCGAGCGGCGAAGAGGTCTATTCGATCGCCATTGCGCTCTCCGAGTTTCTGGGCGACGCGAAAGCGGACGTACCGGTGAAGCTCTTCGGGACCGATATCAGCGAGATCGCCCTCGAAAAGGCCCGCGCGGGAAGGTACGTCGAGAACATCGCGCTCGACGTCTCCGCGGAGCGGCTGCGGCGCTATTTCGTCGCGATGGACGGGGGCTACCGAATTCAGCGCAGCGTCCGCGACATGTGCGTCTTCGCCAAGCAAGACGTCACGCGCGACCCGCCGTTCTCGAACATGGACCTCGTGAGCTGCCGCAACTTGCTCATCTACCTCGGCCCGGCGCTCCAGAGCCGCGTCTTGCCGGTCTTTCACTACGCCCTCCACGAGCGAGGATTTCTCTTGCTCGGCGCCTCGGAGAGCGTGACCGCCCACCCCGGCTTCACGGTGCTCGATGCCAAGAACAAGATCTTCGCCCGGAGCCCGGTCCAGCTCCAACCGCTGCTCGACTTCGGCGATCCGCGCCGCGTATACGGCGCGCCCCTGGCGACCCGGCCCGGGTCCCACGCGGCGACGCAGATCGAGATCCAGCAGGCGGCCGATCGGGCCGTGATCAGCCAGTACGCGCCTCGGGGCGTCGTCGTCACCGACGATCTGGTCATCGTCCAGTTTCGAGGGGAGACGGGCGCGTACCTTCAGCCGCCGCCGGGAGCAGCCACGTTCGATCTCCTGCGGATGGTCCACGAAGAGCTTCGGCTCGAGCTCCGGCAGGCGCTCGACGAGGCGCGCAAGACGCGCAAGCCCGCGCATCGAAGAGTCGGCGGCTCGGGTAAGCCCGTCGAGATAGGGGTCTTCCCGTTCACGGCCGCCGAACTCCAGCGGCCGCTCTATGCGATCGTCTTCGACGAGCCATCGTCGCAGGCCGGGCCGGCCGCCGCCTCGCCGGTGCGCGAGGCAGGCGACGTCGAGCAAGCGCTACGGGGCGAGCTCGCCCAGACGCGCGACTACCTTCAATCGGTCATCGAGCAACTCGAGGCGGGCAACGAGGAGCTCAAGGCGGCCAACGAAGAAATCGTCTCGAGCAACGAAGAGCTCCAGAGCACCAACGAGGAGCTTCAGACCGCCAAGGAGGAGCTGCAAGCGGCCAACGAGGAGCTCGCGACCATCAACCAGGAGATGATGGAGCGAAATCGGGAGGCGACGCGCCTGAGCGACGACCTCGCCAACGTGCTGACGAGCGCGAGCATCCCCATCTTGATCCTCGGTCGGGACGGAAAAATTCGCCGGTTCACGCCGGCGGCCGGCAAGCTCCTTCACTTGATCGGCGCGGACGTGGGGCGCCCCCTCGGAGACATCAAGCCGGCGCTGGAAGGCGCGGATCTCATGGCGATCGTCGCCGAGGTGATCGATCAGCTCGTCCCCGTCGAGCGAAGCGTCAAGGACGCGAACGGCCGCTGGTACAGCGTGGTCGTGCGGCCTTACATGACGCTCGACAACCGCATCGACGGAGCCGTCATCGTCCTCCTCGACGTCGACGCGCTCAAGAAGGGCGAGCAGGCGATCGCCGACGCGCGCGACTTCTCCGAGAGCATCGTCGATACGGTGCGCGAGGGCCTCGTCGTCCTCGACGAAGACCTCCGCGTTCGTTCCGCGAACCGGCCCTTCTATCACCACTTCGCCCTGTCTCCCGACGACGTCGTCAAGCGACCACTGTCCGAGCTCGGCAGCGGCCAATGGAACAATCCCGCCCTTCTTCGCGAATTGGAGAGCGTCCGGCTCGGTG
>JBAULD010000470.1:0-15716 GCA_049578005.1 Polyangiaceae bacterium | reverse complement strand
CAGGGGCCCCCTCGCCCAAGTACTCGCGGGCCGTCTGCGCCGTGGCCACCAGCCATACCGTCGAGACGCCGCTCGCGAGCAGCGCGACCGCCGCTGTGCGTGACCGTGCCAGAATGGGCTCCCCGCGGAGCGCGGCGAGTCGTTCGGTCGGGGACTTCGGACGATTCGGCTCTAGAAAGAGCGAAAACGCGGCCACGGTGAGGCCCGTCACAAGCGCAGCCGGCACGATGACGCCGAAGTCCGCCAGAGCGAGCGGGCCGAGCCCCGGCGCGTGCGCCCCGGTCAGCTCGTGCGCTGCGATCCGTGCCTCGACCACGGCGAGGACGAACGCACCGAAGAACGACCCGGCGAGCGCGAAGACGATGCGGGCGAGCGTGAACATGCCACTAGCGGCAGAAGGCCGTCCCCTTCGCCATGCCCCTCAAGTCTAAGGCCTGTGTCCGAATTCGCTACGCCCCATCCCGCGGCGCACTACCCGCGCTTGGCTCTCGCGAGGGGGTGAGCGGCATCGTAGACGCGCATGAGGTGCTCCATCGACACGTGGGTGTAGCGCTGCGTCGTCGTGAGCGACGCGTGACCGAGGATCTCTTGAATGGCGCGTAGGTCAGCCCCTCCGTCCAGCAAGTGCGTCGCGCACGTGTGGCGGAGCGCGTGCGGGTGCAGGTCGGCGCGACCTGCACCGCTGGCGCCGTATTGGTGTACGACGAAACGCACGGCCCGAGGACCGATGCGAGACCCGCGCACGGCGAGAAAGAGCGCTCTTGGGTCCTGTCTTCCGGTCTTCGGGTGGACCACGCCTGGCCGCGCTTCGAGCCACCGGCGGAGGGCGGCGATGCATTTGCTCCCGAGGGGCACGACGCGCTCCTTGTCGCCTTTTCCGCGCACCCGTGCGGACGCGCCGGGGAGATCGAGTGCGTCGACGTCGAGCCCGCACAGCTCGCTGACGCGTAGCCCCGATCCGTAAAGGAGCTCCAACATGGCTCGATCGCGGACTCCTCGCGCGGACTCCAAGACGGGCGCTTCGACCACTTCGCGCGTGGCGTCCACCGACAGAAGCGTCGGCAGACCGCGTCGAACCTTGGGCGACCCCAGCTCGTCGGCGGGGGACGTCGCGATGTGGCCCCGGCGACGCATCCATCGCATCCACGATCGCGCGGAGGCCACTTTCCGCGCAACCGAGGCCGGTGCGTTTTTGCGCGCGAGCAGACCCAGCCACCCCCGCAGCAGATACACATCCACCAGGCGAACGTCTTCGACCGCGGGCGACTGCCGTTCGCGGGCGAACTCGAGGAAGCTTGCGAGGTCGCCCCCGTACGCCGCGAGCGTGTGCGGAGAGGCGCCCCGCTCGACGCGGAGATAGACCGCAAACGCGGCGATGGAGTCCTCGAGGTTCACGCGCCCCGAGCGGTACCACGGCCTGGGGGGATGCCGGCAAGTTCGCGGCGGCGGACCGATCGAGCCTCGGGCCGCGAAACCTACTGCGCCAGCAAAGTTGAGCGATCCTCGGCCGAGATGGTGATTCCGATCGTCGCCAGCGGGTCGAGAATATCGCGCACCGCGACTTCCCTCGCCACGCCCGCGAACCGCTCCGGATTCAGCCACCCGAGCGCGCGCAAATCGTCCTCCGGGATCGATGACTTGCCTTCACCTTTGGCCGTGCGCGACTTCCAAAACGGCGCGACTCCGCGCAGCGACGCGAGCATCACCTGGCCGAGCCGGCGGAGCTCGGCCTCGTCGATGCGAGGGAGCGCCCATTCAAAGTAGAGACCTCCGAGCCTGCGGTGGTGC
The DNA here is from genome assembly GCA_049578005.1 of Polyangiaceae bacterium. Lineage (GTDB taxonomy): Bacteria > Myxococcota_A > Polyangia > Polyangiales > Polyangiaceae > Palsa-1150. The sequence goes on along the minus strand of JBAULD010000470.1, from coordinate 13,928 downwards.
GCTTCGTCGCGCAAGATCGTCTCGTAGACCGAGTGAGGAAGGGGGTGGGACGTGGCATCGAGGCTCACGCTTGCCGTCCCTCCGGCGAAAGCCTCCGAGACGCAGCTGACGCGGAGCATGAGCTCGTTCGCCCGTTGAAACGCGGTAAGGCCGGTCGGAACCACCGTGAAGTGCTCGAGGTCGACCGAGCGCGGCGCGGCGCCGCCGAGCTCCATCGCCATTCGGCTGGCGAGCTCCACGTGCGAGCACTCGTCGGCGAGGAAATCGCTCGTCATGCCGAGAAGATCGAGCGGCGCCTTCACGTCGACGAGCGATCGCAAGACATCGCAGAACGAAGCGACGGCGCGATACTCGTTGATCGCGACTTCGGTCCACGCGCCGCGCGCATACTCGACCGCCGAAGGCGCGTACCGGGAGGGATCGAGCGTGCCCCAGGCCAGCTCCGCTCCGGCGGGACGCACCTTGCGAAAGTGGTGTTCCGCCGGCCCTCCCATCCATTCGACTTGGAAGGGTTCTTTCACGCGCCTAGCCGCCGTCCGGGCGAATGACGACGCCGCAGGGGTGGCAAGGGTCGCCCGCGTCGTGCGTGTGCGGTCCCGCGTCCCGGGGGAAGGGCGTCACGCCAATCACGACGCCAATAGGAAACGGTCTGCCCGCGTCGGCCAAGCCCGCGTCGTCGGGCGGGTTGATGACGCTCCCCAAAAAGCCATGACCGTCCGGCTTGCCCGCGTCGTCGGCCGGCGGCATCACCACCGTTCCACAGGGACCGCCATTGCATGGACCTTGGCCGGCGTCGTCGGCCGGCGGGGGCATCACGATCGTGCCGCACGGCCCTCCGTTGCAGGGGCCCGTGCCGGCATCGTCCGCCGACGGCATCACCACCGTCCCACACGGACCGCCGCCGCACGGACCGGTGCCTGAAGATGGGGCGACGCCGGGTGTCCCGGTGTCCGCATTCCCTTGCGGATTCCCGCCGTTCCCTTGTCCCACGTTCTGCTGCGGCTCGCCGGAATCGGGGATGCTGGCGACGGACCCCATCACGGGGTCGGTGCCGCTGCACGCCGCGGTACCGAGGATCGCGCTCGCTCCGGCGCTCGCGACGATGCGAAGAAGGAGGGTCGGAGGATTGGGAGAAGACTTTCGATAGAGCATTCGGGTCGGCTCCCTAAGCAAGAGCTGCGCCGCCCGGTCGAGGACGCAACGTTCAGGGCCCAAGAAGGGTACCGGTCATGCGCTCATGTGCCAGCGTGATCGCGCTGTCATGCCCCTATCCGGAGCATTCACGGGAAAGGCGGGAGGGAAAAATGGCCTGAAGCCAAGATGCTCTCGCGGCGTTCGCGCCTGCACGCATGAGATGAGGCCGGATGGCCAGGTTGCTCGCTCGGTTGACGAAGTTGCTTGGCCTGCGCAGACTGTCTGTATGATGGCAGTTACCCTCAAGTCTTCTGCCCAAGGAGACCTCGTGCGTGTCGTCGTGGACGTCACGGCCGACCTCTCGGCTGAGGAGCTGCGTCTCGAGAGCCCCAACGTGCTCAACATCCTGCTCGAACGTCTCGCGGACCGAGTGCTCCCCACCTCGGATCCGCTTGCGATGGCCCGGTTTCGAGGCGTGATCGCGATGCGTGAGCTGCTCCATGCAGAAGGGGGCGCGCTCTCGGTGGTGGACGTCGCCGACCTTCTGGGCATTACGCGGCAAGCCGTCGACAAGCGACGCCACGCGGTGCAGCTCCTCGCGGTCCAGGTTCCGAAGCGAGGGTTCCTCTACCCTGCGTGGCAGTTTACCGACGCCGGCACCGTTCTCGCGGGCCTCGTAGAGGTCCTGAAGGCCCTCCGCGAGCACGACCCGTGGGCGCAGGCGCGGTTCTTCCTCGCCGGCAACCATCGGCTGAAGAGCAAACGCCCCCTCGATTTGCTTCGCTCCGGCGACCTCGAGCCGGTCTTGGTCGCCGCAAGCGCCTTCGGTGAACAGGGCGCGGTGTGACGCAGCGCGCAACGTGAACCCGCACCCGGGTCCGCCATCGTCGTTTCGTCTCCTCATTCGACTGTTCCCACCCGACAGGACGTGGATACGCGTCCACCCGACCAAATACGATCCCCTCTACTTCGGACGGACGCCGCGTAACCGCTTCGACGCGCCGGCTGGAGAGTTCGGAGTTCTCTATGCCGCGGCCGATGCGCATGGTGCGTTCGTCGAGACCTTGGGCCAAGCCACTGGCGTGCGCTTTGTCACGATTGCGGAGCTTCGCGTGCGGGAGCTCGCGGTGATCGCACCCAGACGCCCGCTTCGCCTCGTTGATTTGCGAGGCGAGGGCCTAGCGCGCATGGGTGCGGACGCGGCGCTGACGAGTGGCGTCGACTACGATCTGTCTCGACGCTGGTCTCGCGAGATTCACGACCATCCGCGCATGCCGGATGGCATCGTCTATCGCGCACGGCACGATCCGTCACGGACGTGCGCTGCCATTTTCGATCGCGCGGAGACCGATCTCACGGCGAAACGTTTCGGGACGTTCGACGCGAAGGCCCATCGCGGTCTGCTCGCCGACATCCTCGAAACGTACAAGTTTGGCCTAATTCCTTGATGGCCTATTCCGTGAGGGCCGCTTCTCCGGCGCTGTTGTAAAAGCGAACTCCTGCAGACCCGCGACGGCTCGGGGTCTAGGCGCCGAGAAGCGTGTGGAACGTGACGGTCGAATGTGTTGCCGGGTCGTCCCCCCGATGTCGCAATGCGTCAGGTATACCAGGGCGTCGCTCGTGGGCGAGGAGCCAAAGGCGGCAGCCGGCGCACGGGCGCGGGGACGAAGGGGAGGCAACGATGAAGCGCATCGGCGGTTTCACGTCCGGAGTGATCGCGGCGGCACTGACGCTGATCGCGTGTTCGAGCCAGCGTGGCTCGGTCGGTTCGGGCGCGGGCGCTGCGAATGCTCCCGTCCACGCCGGAAGTCTCGGAGGCGCTCCAACCAACAGCGGCACCGTGGGCGCCCATCTCATGATCGGCACGGGTGTCAACGTCACGTCGCTCAGCTGGACGATCGCGGGCGTCGGCGCGAACGCGAACGACTACTCGGGTACGGTTAACATCGGCGACGCACAATCGGTGGAGTGGGTCGCGGGCGGCATCCAAGCGGGGACGTACACCGTGAGCGTCGGTGGCGTCGACAGCAGCGGCGACCCGTGCACCGGCAGCAGCACGCCGTTCACGGTCACGGCGGGTGCGACCGTCCAAGTTGTCCTGGCCGTGAGTTGCTATGAGCCAGCCGACGCTTGCTGCGTGGGCCCCTCCATCAACACTGGTTCCGTCGAAGTTGACGCCTCGGTTTCGCTCGGGACCACCCCGCCTGTGCAGTGCCCGGGCATCACGTCGCTCTCGATCAACCCCGCCGAGCAAACCGAGGGCGCGCCCGCGCAGGTCAACCTAAGGACGACCGTCCCAACACCGGCCATCACTTGGACTGTGACCCCGTCGAATGCCGGTTTCTTCTCCGACAACAGCGCGTCCCCGACCTTCACTTGCGTTGATCACAGCGCGAACCCGCTAACGGTGACTGCGACGCTTTCCCTCCCATCCACAAACCTCTGCAACGGACAGGCTTTCACAACGCTGTCGGCGTTCTTCAACTGTGAGGGGTCGTCATTTCCTTGTTCGCAACTCAATCCCGCCACGCCGAATGTCTGCATGAGCGCCGACGGCGGCTCGGCCTGCACCAACTTCCTTACGGATAACAACAACTGCGGTTCTTGCGGGCACGTGTGTCCTTTCGGCGCGACGTGCCTCGAGGGAACATGTGACCCGGTGGTCGTCCCCTGCACGGGCTTTTCCGGCGGCGCCAACACCCCGCCCGGTTGCGTCACCTGCCCGGCGAGCCCGAACGGCGTCTGCACGGCGACCGAGCAGGTGATCATCAACCACGACATCCTGAAGAACGGGCAGTCGCACGGCGCGCCCAAAACGACCAGCTGCTACAGCTGCCTCGTTCTCAACGCCTGCCTCGACAGCTCCGGCGCGGCCTTTCCGGCCGGCAACGGCTCCGGAACCCCGGTCACGAATTCCGAGTGTGGAGATCCCAATGGCGCTGGTCTCAATCCGCCGTTCGACAACCGCAACGCGTCCACCAGCAACCCCGCCAACTGCCTGAGCGCGCTCGCATGCGCGCTGACCAGCAATGGCGCGAACCCCCCAACGGAGTGCTCGCTCAGTCAGGTCCCCGCAAGCGTCAGCAACTGCTACTGCGGCGCAGCTACCGGCTCGAGTTGCCTTTCGTCGCCCGCAGCGCCTATCGGCGTCTGCGCGTCGATCGTCGACACCGACATCGGCCTGACCGATCCGACGAGCGTCCTCGCCAACTTCGTAGATAGGGCGTTCAGCCCAGGGGGCGTCGGCCTCGCGATCCTCGATTGTGGTCTGTCGGCACGGGCGCCGCCGCCCGCCGCCGCGAATTGCCCGACCTGTTTCAACTGAGCCGTATCGCGGGTGCTAGCCTCCCGCCGTGCGCCGCTGGCTTCGTCTCCTCGCCGACCTTTGGGACCGCGCCCGGAGAGAGCGCTCGACGCCGCGCCAAATCGGGTTCTCCGTGGCCGTCGGCGTCTTCGCAGGGTGTACGCCGTTCATCGGCCTTCACTTCTGGATCGCCCTGGCGGTGGCCACGCTCCTCCGCCTGAACCGGCTCTGGGCCGCGCTCGCATCGCGAATTTCATCCACGCCGCTCCTCCTCGCGATCACGTTCGCCGAGATCGAGCTGGCCCATCGCCTTCGCGCCGGCGAATGGGTCGCCTTGTCGCGCCACGAGGCCTTCGCTCGCGGCAAAGAGCTCTTCGCGGACTGGCTCCTGGGAGCGGCCTTGGTCGGGAGCACGCTCGCCCTCGTCCTCGGCTTCGTGGCCTACTTCGCTGCACGACGCTGGCAAGGAGCCGGTGCCCTCCCGGACGCCGCCGACGAGGCGCCGTCCGCTTCTAGAGCGAGCACGCCTTCCGCACCTCTTCCACCGTCTTCGGGATCCCCGCCGTCCACACCTCCAGCCCCGATTCACTGACGAGAATGGCGGTGCTGGTGGACACGGCCTGACCGTGGCAGCCCCCTGCCACGCATCTAGGCTTGGCTTAGGCTAAGGCTACGCAACATGAGCATGTTCCGCGTCAACGTGGTCGCGGCCAATCCGAAGCAGGAGGAGGTCGTGTCGCCCCCTCAGGATGCTCTGGTCGATACCGGCTCGGAGCTGACCTGGCTGCCCGCGGACGTGCTGAAGGCCATTGGAATCACGGCCCGTCGGGAGCGCCAGTTCGCCACGGCCAGCAAGCAGATCCTGCGGCGATACGTGGGGTACGCGATCCTTCGCGCCGAGGGGTACGAGACCAACGACGAGGTCGTATTCGCAGAGCCGAACGACATGGTTCTCTTGGGCGTGCGCACCCTCGAGGGCTTCGGAGTAATGGTCGACAACATCGGGCACCGCTTCGTCGCCACGACGACCATCGTCGCTGCGCTTTAGCCTCAGCCAAGAAGCCTGGCGATTTTCGTCGAGACCGAGCGAGGCCGGCGGCGAGCGCGCGGAGCCTACTTCTGTAGGCGAGCACGCTCGACGCCGGGATCGCGACGGTATCGGCGAAAAGCGCCGGCTTCTAGACCGAGCAGGCCTTCCGCACCTCTTCCACCGTCTTCGGGATCCCCGCCGTCAACACCTCCGGCCCCGTTTCACGGACCAGAACATCGTCCTCGATTCGAACGCCAATTCCCCGCCACTCCGGACCGACCGTGTCGTCGGTCGGCGAGATGTAAATTCCCGGCTCGACGGTGAGCACCATCCCCGGCTCGAGTTTGCGCGGCTGCCCGTCGACGAAATAGTTCCCAACGTCGTGGACGTCCATGCCAAGCCAGTGGCTTGTTCGATGCATGAAGAACCGCTTGTAACCGTTCGTTTCAATGATCTTTTCTGGCTCGCCAGAGAGGAGGCCCAAGCGCAGTAGCCCACCGGTGATGGTCTCGACGCTGAGCTTGTGGATCTCGTCGAGCGTCGCTCCGGTGCGCGTCGCGGCAATCCCCTGAAGCTGCGCCTCCAAGACGAGCTCGTAAATCGCCTGCTGCTCTCGCGAAAAGTCCCGCCCGACCGGGAACGTGCGCGTCACGTCGCTCGCGTAGTACCCGTATTCGCACCCGGCGTCGATGAGGAGGAGCTCCCCTTCGCCGATCTGCCGATCATTCTTCCTGTGATGAAGGACGCACGCGTTCGGCCCCGAGGCCACGATGCTCCCGTAGGCCGGGCGCTCGGACCCGCGGCGACGAAACGTATCGAGGATCTGCCCTTCGATTTCGTACTCGTACATGCCCGGCCGCGTTTGTCCCATGGCCAGCTCGTGCGCCTCGCGCGTGATCCGCGTGGCCGCTCGCATCGTCGCGATTTCGTCCGGCGACTTGCGCAAGCGCATCTCGTGCAGGATATCGGAAGGGTCGACGATCTCGGTCGGGGCGAAGACGCCGGTTCGCTGGCGGCCGCGAACGCGTTGGACGGCTCCAAGGAGGCGGTCGTCGAACGACCTGCTTCTGCCGAGGCGATAGTAGATACGGCGGCGGTTCTCGAGGGCAGCCGGGAGTTTGTCGTCGAGCTCCGCGATGGGGAAAGCCTCGTCGGCGGCGAAACGCTCTTTAGCGCCGTCGACCCCGGCTCGCGGGCCGTCCCACACTTCGCGCTCGGGGTCGCGCGGACGTGTGAGCAAGACCATCTTGCGCGCCGGACCGTCCAGCAGGAGAGCACTCTCGGGCTCGTCGAATCCCGTCAAGTAGAAGAAGTCCGAGTCCTGGCGGTACTCGTGGTCGACGTCGTTGTTGCGCGGGAAGACGGGCGCGGCGGGAAGGACGGCGATCGCCGAAGGGGACGCGGCGGTCATCGCGTCGTAGAACACCGCGCGCCGTTTCGCGAAGCTCTCTCTGAGGTCGTTTTCCATGAACGCTACTCCGCGCTACGCCAGCAGGGGAGTGTGCCGGCCTATCGAGCTCGACCACTTCGAAGCGTGCGTGCTGCGCCACCGAGCATAGCTTGCATGCCGGGGTTGCCGAGTGGTGTGCGCGAAGGACGCGCTCGTCGCTTTTCCTCCGCGGGGCGAGAACTACGCGAATCTTGGCCGCCCTCGCGAGAGCGAGGGACGATTCGCCCATGCTCCTTCACGAGGACCGACGACACAATCGAAGCGACGACCCGCTCGTGGCTCTTCACTATCAGCTCGCCCATTCGCGCCGCGAGGGAAGTCTCGACGCCATCGTCGTGGCCGACGACTCCGGTGTCGTCGTCGCTGGAGTCGGGGGCTGGGCCGCGTGCGAAGAACTCGCTGCCTATGCGCCTCTTCTCGCCCGCGGGGTCTGGAGCGAGCCCGGCCTCGACCAAGACTCGCGCGTTGCCGAGCTTCGAACGAGCGTCGACGTGCGTCCGGTAGGCGTTGAAGGGCAGCAGGTGCTCTTGTGTGCAAAGGGCGGATGGAGCCGCGCTGCGGCGATGGAAAAAGCGGCGGAGGGAGTCGCAAGAATACTCCGGTGCGCGAGCGAAACGTGACGACCACACGTTGACCGTTCTGCGCGCGCACGGTAGGAAGCGCGGTCCGAAGGCATCGATGAGCGACAACGAACGCCGCCGCCGGCTCGACTCCGTAATCCCGGAGCTCATCAAACGTGCCGTCGAAATTGGGGTCGAGAAGGCGGTCGAAGCGCCCGACAACCTGAAGGAATTCGTGGGCGGCATGAAGCTGCCGCGCGAAGTCGCGCACTATCTGTTGTCGCAGGTGGAGGAGACCAAGAACGGCCTTTTCCGCGTCGTGGCCAAGGAAATTCGCGATTTTCTCGAGCACACGAACGTCTCGAGCGAGATGCGGAAAATGCTGACCACGGTCAAGTTCGAGATCAATACAACCATCCGCTTCAAGCCGAACGAGGCCGGTTCGACCGAAGAGGAATCACCGAGTCTTCCGAAGCCCGAAGTCAAAGCGGAAGTCCAAGTCAAACGCGACGAGCGACCGCGGGAGCGGCGCAGGAGTCGAGAGTAAATCCGCCAATGCCCAAGCCACTCCGTGTCGCCGGTGAGGTCGACAGCTGGTGCACCAAGTGCCGCCTGGTCCTCAACCATCGTATTGTGTCGATGAAAGCTGCCAAGGCGTATCAGGTCGAATGTCTGACCTGTCGTACGACGCATCTTTGGCGGCCGAGCCCGCCCGTCGATCGGCCCACGCCGCTAGACGACGGCGTCGAGGGCGGAGGAAGTCGCCCGCGCGCGGTGCGATCGGCGAGCAAGGCTCCGCGCCCGTCTCAGGCGATGAAGAACGAGCAGCAATGGGAAACGGCGATCGCCGGGCGCGGCGTCACGGAATTCAAGCCGTACAGTGTGGGCGGGAGCTTTCGCGAGGGCGACCTCTTGCGTCACAAGAAATTCGGGGACGGGGTCGTCACCCGCATCATCGATGCGCACAAGGTCGAGGTCCTCTTCCGCGACGAGGCCAAGACTCTGGCCCAAGGCATGAGCTGACGAGCCCGCGGACGAAGCCAGCAAGCACGCGACGTAGAGCTAGAAGCCAGCACGGGAACGTAGAGCTAGAAGCCTGGCTTCTAGTTTGACCCGATGCCCCCGCGGTGAACATACTGCGAGGCGCGGACGGTACGATGGGTTGTCACTCGGTACGAAGCGCGTTCGTTGCGCTGCTTGTGTTCGGGGAAGGCGTCGTTGGAGCAGCGCAGGGCACGTATCCCGCGCCCGCGTCGCGTGGTCAATCGGCGACATCCGTGCCGGCTCAGCCGCCGGCCACGGAAGTGCGCCTTGCCTTCTCGCCGGACGGACACTTCGGTGCCTGGTTGGTCGCCGGCGCCTTCGACCGAACGAACGTGCCCGACGCCGACGCCCTGTCCCCTCACTTCGGCGCGCCCATCGGAGAAGCCCGCTGGACACTCGCGTCGGCCAACAGCGGGCCGATCGATCTCGTGGCCTCGCTCGACGCGCACGAGAGCGACTTGACCGCCTTTGCGGCCGGTGTCCTCCATATCGAGTACGGGGGCAAGCACGTCTTGCTCCTGGGCGCGGACGATGGCGCGGCCGTGATGGTCGACGGAAAGCGCGTCTTTTCGCGCGACGAGCGGCGGCCGCAGCGGGATGACGACGATCTCGTTCCGCTTCAGTTGAGCCGGGGAGAGCACACGATCGCGCTCGTCTTGCACCAGCGGGCGGGAGCCTGGAGCTTTCGCGCCCGGCTGCTCGACTGGGAACTCGAGCCGCCCCGGGGCGCCTGGTGGCGCCTGCCGGGGACGAGCGGCGCCGAGGCTCGGACGCTCGCCGCTCGCATGTCGACCGTTTCGTTCGATCGTGGAATGGCTGCCGACGGCTACGTCCCTTCCCTCGCAGTGCGGTTCGGCGAAGGGGCGCCGCTCGGCGTCGAGCTCGACGTACACGCGCGATTGGGGCGCACCGGAGCCGCCGGAGATCCGCTCTTCGATGTCGACGCGGGGCAAGTGGGGGCCGGCGAGCGTGGCGTGAAGGAGCTGTCGGTGCTGCTCCCGCGCGTGTCGGGTGACGAGGTGGAGGACGGCGACTGGACGATGCATGTGACGGTTGCCGGTCGGTCGCTCGACCTTCCCATGCACCCCAGGCGTGCGGTGCGCGATGCGGTTGCACACGCGGACCACGCGCTCTCGGAAGCGCGCGCTCCCGATGCCGACTGGCTGGCGCCGGGATCGCTCGAGAGCGCCGAGCACTTGCGCGACCGGCTTTCGGCGTTCGTGGCGCGCGGCGACGGCGACCTGACCGCTCAACTCGACGACGCGCGCGAACTCGACGAAGTTGCAACGGCCCTCGAATCCAGGCGCGATCCCTACGCGGGCCGCACCGGCGCGATGCGGCGCGCGTATCGCTCCCCGGCCGACGGAAAGCTATCGGAGTTCGCGCTGTACGTTCCGCCCGATTTCGACCCGACGAAGAAGTACCCGCTCATCGTCGCACTTCACGGAATGAACGGGCGCCCGATGGAAATGCTGATGTGGCTCTTCGGCCACGACGATCCTGCGCGCGACGGATTCTGGGAAGACCGCCACCCGCGAAAGAGCCTCGAGCCTCTCGAAGCGATCGTCGTCGCCCCGGACGGTCATTACAACGCGATGTACCGCGACGTCGGCGAAGAAGACGTGATGCGCGTCGTCGGATGGGCGATGGCGACGTATCCGATCAACGAGGCGCGCGTGACGGTCACCGGCCCATCGATGGGGGGCATCGGGGCCGCAGCGTGCGCCCTTCACCACCCCGATCGCTTTGCAGCGGCGGAGCCGCTCTGCGGTTACCACAGCTTCTTCGTGCGCGGCGACGTGCCCGGGATGCGGCCCTGGGAGCATTTCCAGGCGGAGGTCCGGTCCAACGTGCTCTGGGCGGAGAACGGCCAGTACCTGCCGCTCTACATCGTGCACGGCACGAAGGATTTGCCCGAAGAGAACAGCGGAGTTCTCATCGATCGATACGAAGAGCTCCACTATGACGTGAAACACGAACACCCGGAACTCGGGCACAACGTGTGGCAGCCGACCTACGAAGACCTGAAGGGCGCGCAGTGGCTGCTCGACCACCGCCGTCCTTCACACCCGCGCGCGATTCGCTTCAAGACGCCTCGCACGCGCTGGGCCGACGACGCCTGGGTGCACGTCCGCGAGTTGTCGTCGAGCCTCGCTTGGGGGGAGCTCTCCGCACGCATCGACCGAGACAACGTCGTGCGCGTGGCCACCCACGGCGTCGCCGCGCTGGAGCTCGACCGAGACCCGACGCTGATCGATGACGCGGCTCCCGTCGTCGTGTTCGCCGACCAGAGCAAGATCGTGTTTCAGGCGGGCGAGGCGCTCGAGCTACACCGGGAGCACGGGGCGTGGAAAGCCGGCCCGGCACCGCACGAAGGCCTCTACAAGCACGCGGCGGTCACGGGGCCCATTCCCGACGTCTTCCACGAACCGCTGCTGTTCGTGTGGGGCGCCGCCGATCCCAGGCAGGCACGCGCGAACGAAGAGGTCGCGCGCGCGTGGGCCCGCGTCCGGAGCGGCGTCCGCGTCGATTACCCGGTCATCAGCGACACGGAATTCTTCGCACGCGGCGAGTCGGTCGCGAACGATCGCGCCCTCTTCTTGGTCGGGAATGCGAAGTCGAACCGGGTAGTCCGCGAGCTCGAGCCGAGCTTGCCGATCCGCATCCAGGACGACGGAGTCTCGGTCGGCGGGAAGCTGCTGGAGTCCGACGACGGCGCGGAACCATCGCAGCTCGGCGCCGCGTTCATCCGGCCCAACCCGCGCCGGCCGGACCGCTACGTCGTGGTGGTCGAAGGGGTCGGACCGCTTGGAACGTGGCGCTCGCTCTCGCTACCGGAGATGCTTCCCGACTACGTCGTCTTCGACCGAGACGTCGCGCCCGCGCGCGGCATGCTCGTCCTCGGGGCCGCGTCGGTCCGCGCCGCGGGCCAGTTTGGAAACGACTGGCAACTGCCCGTGAAGTAACCCCTCGTCTCATGACGCCGCACCCAAATTCCTCGCGGACTCTGTCCCACTACGAGGCGAACGCAGCCGGCTTCTGGGAAGGCACGAAGGACCACGACGTTTCCCAGAACTACGAGGCCCTCCTCGACACCCTGGACGGGCCCGGACCCTTCACGATCCTCGACTTCGGCTGCGGGCCAGGGCGCGATTTGGCGCACTTCGCGTCGCTCGGCCACCAAGCCGTGGGCTTGGACGGTTGCTCCACGTTCTGCGCGATGGCGCGCCGGCACTCGGGCTGCGAGGTCCTCGAGCAGGATTTTCTCGCGCTCGCACTTCCGGCCGGCCGGTTTCACGGCGTGTTCGCGAACGCCTCGCTGTTTCACGTTCCCAGCCGCGACCTCCCGCGCGTGCTCCGTGAACTCAAGGCGTCGCTGAAAGACCGGGGCGTCCTTTTTTGCTCCAACCCCGTCGGTCACGGGGAAGAGGGTTGGAGGGGCGAGCGCTATGGTTGCTATTGGGATCTCGAGCGCTGGCGAGCGATTGTCGAAGGCTCCGGGTTCGAAGAAGTCGCTCACTACTACCGTCCAAAAGAAAAGCCACGCCACGAACAACCGTGGCTTGCCACTGTCTGGCGAAAGGTTGGCGCATGAACGACGTCGTCGCGCTCAGAACATCCCCGTGACTTGGAGCCCGCCTCCGTGGTCGAAAACCATGGGGATGGGGATGGCTGCCGTGGACAGCGCGCTGGCCTCGCGTCCGGCGACGTCGCCTTTCGCCGGATCGGCGTCCTGGTGGCTGCGTAGATGCATCGCGTACGGAACCCCCCAGCCGATGAAGGTGCCGATGACGATCCCTGCGATCTGATCGCTGGCCCAATGGTTGTCCGAGACGACACGCATAATCGCGATCGTCAGGTCGGACGCCAACGTCGTTGCGCACGTGACTCCGTCCCAAAGGCCTCCGTAGAGATCCATGTACAAGTGCTGCGTGCAGGTGAGCACGGAGGCGGCGGTGCTATTGACGACGTGGCCGCCTGGAAACGACCGGGTACTCTCCGCGCTGCCGAGACAGGTGGTCCCGCCGCGCGACAGACAGTCGTAGATGAAAGGGCGCGCGCGTCCGGCCAGGTCCCGGAGGCCGAGGTCGACGGCGGCCGCGAAGGTCAGCGTCACGGCGTCTTGCCAGAACAAGTCTCGCGCGAGCTCGCGGTCGCCGTGAATCCACGCGTAGGGGACGTCGACGAGCAGGGGATATGCGACCTGCACGCCCCAAAGCGCCCAGGTCAGATCTTCGAGCGAGTTTCGGGTGCTCGCGCTCGTTGCTCGGAGGACACTACGCACGTCGGCATCGAAGAGGATGGGGCCGGACCATCGCAGCGGCGGCCGCATCGGCTGAAGCACGATGGCCTCGCCCAACAAAGTGGCCGAGCTCACGGCCGCGACCGAGTAGTCCCACGGTCCGGCGTGTGTCCATACCCCGTGCGCGCGGTGCCGGGGCGCACCGGGCGGCGGTTGCCCGAGGTCGTCCGCGCGGCTCACTCGACTCGCGCCGAACACCGACGCGAGCGCGACGCAAAAACCCAGCGTCGCCGCATGGCGTCGATGTGCGCGCGGCCTCAGGTGCACCGTGGTCTCGTGGGACTCACGCGCTCGACCCCCTGCGTCCGCGCACCCGGTACACCGCGCCTTCTTGGCCGCCGATTCCCCCGCCGGTTCCCGTCGTGCGCGTTCGGCCCCCCCGCCCTGCCGGCCGCGCGGCCGGTGTCGCGCGATCTTCGTCGTGCTGCCCACTGGAACCGCGGCGAACGCCTCCGCCCCAGTCCTCTTTGGTCGCGATATCGCGCCTGGCCGGCGCGCCGCCGCCGTAACGGGGCCGCCGGTCGCTCGATCGCGGATCTGAGGCCGGTCGCTCCGGAGAGCGTCGTCCCGGTGGCGTAGGCGGCGGGGGGGACACGACGCGCTTGGGGAAGCCGTACTCCTTCTTCAGGGTCGCCAGCTCGTCGGCGGTCAAGTACCGCCACTCGCCCGGCCGAAGCCCCTCGGACGTGACGCCGGCAAAGGCGAGGCGCGCAAGGCGCATCACGCGGAATCCGGTCGCCTCCCCCATCCGCCGCACTTGCTGGTTGCGTCCCTCGGTGATCGTCAGCTCGAACCAGGTTTTGCCCCCTTCGTGGCGAAGGAGCTTGGCCTTCGCCGGAAGGGTCTTTCCGTCCTCGAGCTCGATCCCGCGCCGCCATAGGTCCAGGTCCGACGGCTTCATCTCCCCGTTCACTTTGACGACGTACTTCTTGGGAGCCGCCCGTCGCGGGTGCGCCAGACCTTCCGCGAAGTCGCCGTCATTGGTCGCAAGGAGGACCCCGCTGGTGTTGAAGTCGAGGCGGCCGACCGGAAAGACGCGCGTGGACACGTTGGCAAAGAGCTCGCGCACGCTCGGTCGTCCCTCCGGGTCGTTCATCGTGGAC
>JBAULD010000469.1:0-2369 GCA_049578005.1 Polyangiaceae bacterium | reverse complement strand
GCGCATCACCATTCGCATGGTCCCGCTCTCGAGCTTTCCGAGATCGAGCAACCCGGAGATCAGGGACAAGAGCTGCTGTCCCTTGTCGTGAATCGTATTCACGAACTCGAGCTGCTCTGGCTTCATCTCGCCCGCGAGCCCTTCGACGAGCATTTCGCTGTAGCCGATGATCGACGTGAGCGGCGTTCGGAGCTCGTGACTCACCGTCGCGAGAAAGGCCGACTTGAGCCGATCGAGCTCTTTGAGCCGGTCGAAGGCCTCTTGCAGCTTCGCCGTCTTGTCTTCGAGCTGCCGGTAGCTCTCGCGCACACTCGCCAAGTGCATCGTGCTCGTGACGTGCGCCTTGTGTCCGGCAAAAAGGATGAGATCGAGCGACGATTTCAGGTGCGTCGCCATTCGTGTCACCGTGTCTGCCTTTGCGCGCGGCATCTTCTGGAGAAGCGCTTGCGCTCGCTCCTTCGAAATTCCGGCGTCGACTCCGAGGAGCGACGCAGGCGTTTCGGCGACATTGGCGGGAAGGAACGGACCGACGACGAGCCGTCCTACCCGCCGCCCGTCGTATTCGAGACCGAGGACTCGATAGGCAGCGCCCGTGAAGCACGCGTGTACCACGTCACCCGAGTCGCCCGGCTCGCGCGCCTTGACGGCGGCCACGGTCGACTCGCACGCCTTGCGTCCGCGGGGCAGGCCGTTGACGTAGGCGCAGAGCTCGTGCTCGCCGGCCGCGTCCGCGAGGAGCGCTCCGTCGGTCGAGTAAATCCGGATGGGAATGCCGAAAAGCGATTGGAAACTGCGGCACAGCTCTTCGAGTCCCTCGCGGTCGACCAGGTCTTCGATTCGGACCCGTCCGTCGAGCACGAGGTCCTCGACCGCGACGGGCAGGCTCCCCCCCGTCACGCCAGCACCTGCAGATGTCGGTCGAGGTTGCCCCCGACGCACGACGAGAGCAGCGTGGGGACGTCGCTAGTCACACCGAGCTGACGTGCCGCCATGGGCAGGAGCTCGTTCGATCCGACGCCGAGCATCTTCGCGAGCTGGTGCTCGCGATCGAGCTTGGTCCAAGTGAGGTAAAACAGCCCGAAGAACGTCTCGAGCACGCCTCGGCCGGCCACCGCGCTCGCCTTGAACACCGGCTCTCGGCCGCGTTTCGCCAGCGCGTCGATCTCTTCGTCGGAGCGCACCTTGTCGAGGTCGCGCTTATTGAACTGAATCACGATGGGGAGCTGCTTGACGCTCAGGCCAAGCTCTTTGAGATTCTGCCGGAGATCGAGGAAAGACGCTGCGTTGTGCTCGGTCTCGCTGATCTGCGAGTCGGCTACGAAGACGACGCCGTCAGCCCCCTGCAGGACGAGCCGACGGGTCGACGCGTGAAGCACCTGCCCGGGGACCGTGAAAATCTTGACCCGCAAAGTCATGCCGTGTCCGGCGCGCTCGGTCTCGGCTCGCAACGTCAGGGGGAGCATATCGAAGAAGAGCGTGCGGTCGTCCTTCGTTTCGAGGGTCATCAGCCGCCCTCGCGACCCCTCCGTGGTGAGCTGGTGGAGCGAGCGTAGGTTGGTCGTCTTTCCGCTGAGCGCAGGCCCGTAGTAAACGAGCTTGAGCGCGATCTCGCGGCCGCCGAAGTTGATCTGCACAGGCCTCCCATTCGTTCGTATCGGACGGCCCGAGTCGAGTAGTATCGGCCTCATGGTCGTCCAAGAAGGCGCCGTGGCGCCGGAATTCGCACTCGAAAGCGACGCTGGAAACCGGGTCACGCTCGATGACTACGCGGACCGGTGGCTCGTCCTCTACTTCTACCCCAAGGATAACACGCCGGGGTGCACACGCGAGGCCGAGGCCTTCTCTGCTGCGGCCCCACGTTTGGCGAAACTGGGTGCCGATGTCGTCGGAGTGTCCAAGGACTCGGTGAAAACCCATTGCGGCTTCCGCGACAAGATAGGGATTACATTCCCCCTTCTCAGCGACCCCGATCTCGCGGTGCATCGAGCCTACGGCGCTTTTGGGGAGAAGACGATGTATGGCAAAAAAGTACAGGGGGTCATTCGTTCGACCTTCCTCGTCGCTCCGGACGGCAAGATCGCCCGCGCGTGGCGCGCGGTGAAGGTCGACGGGCACGTCGAAAAAGTGATCGCGGCGATCGAAGAAGCTCGGAGCGAAGGGAAACCCCCGAAAAAAAAGCCTCTGCGCCGCTAATCCAAATCCCGCTACTCTCTTGTTCGTGGATTCGGCGGCGACGCTGGTCTGGTTGGCGCCCGAACCGCCCGACGCCGCGCAAGGTCGTGCGGTGGCGAGCTGGTCGCGCGCCCGCGGAGTGCCCCTGACGTCTCCCGTCCGCTCCGAGGTGCCGGCGCTCGAGGTCGACCTCAGGT
>JBAULD010000468.1:0-1617 GCA_049578005.1 Polyangiaceae bacterium | reverse complement strand
GGTCGTGGAAGACATCTTTCCCGAGAGCAAGCTCGAAGTGCTGGTCGCCGCTCCCGAGGGTACTTCCGGAATCGTCATCGTGGACTTCGGTCTCCTCCTCGCCGATTAGCGGAATCGGCGCCGAGATCATCGCCAACGGAGAAGCCTCATGAGCAAGCAACGACTCGTCGTGATCGGAAACGGGATGGCAGGCGCGCGAGCCGTGGAAGAGATCCTCGCGCGTGGAGGCGACGACCTCTTCGATATCGTCATGTTCGGCGAGGAGCCGTACGGCAATTACAACCGAATCCTGCTTTCCAACGTCGTCAACGGCGCGCAAGACCCGAGCGAAATTTTCCTCAATAGCTTGGCCTGGTACGAAGAGAACCGCATTCGGCTCCACGCGGGGATCAAAGCGCTGTCGATCGATCGAGTGGGCAAGCGCGTGTTCGGCGCGTGCGGGATCGTCGAACCATACGACAAGGTCCTCATCGCGACCGGTAGCAGCGCCTTCATCCCTCCCATCGAGAATATCGCGGGGCCCGACGGTGCCCTTCGACCAGGGGTATTCGCCTTCCGGACGCTGGACGACTGCCATGCAATCGTGGCGGCAGCCGCGAAGTCGAAGCACGCCGCGGTGATCGGCGGCGGACTCCTCGGCCTCGAGGCCGCACGCGGCCTGCTCACGCACGGGTGCAACGTTCACGTCGTGCATCTCTCGTCGAGTCTGATGAACCAACAGCTCGACGGGCCCGGGGCGGCCATCTTGCGATCGATCATGGAAGAGATGGGGATCCGCGTGCATCTCGAGAAGAACACGAAGGCGATTCTCGGGACGGACCGAGTGACCGGACTGCAGTTCAAAGACGGATCCACGCTGGACTGCGACATGGTCGTCGTGTCCGCAGGGATCAAGCCCAACTTCGAAATCGCGCTCCGCTCGGGGCTCACCGTCGAGCGGGCGATCGTCGTCGACAATCACATGCGGTCTACCGACGACTTCGACGTGTATGTGGTGGGAGAGTGCGCCCAGCACCAGGGCCGCGTCTACGGCCTCGTAGCGCCGCTCTGGGACCAGGCCAAAGTATTGGCGGATCACATCACGGGCAAGAACAGCCAGGCCGGGTACTACGGCTCGAAGCTCGCGACGAAGCTGAAAGTGATGGGCGTGGAGCTCGCCTCGATGGGCATTACCGAGCCGACGGAGGACGGAGATGAGGTCGTCCAGTTCGCGGAGCCCAAGAAGGGTCGATACAAGAAGCTCATCATTCGCAAGGGGCGCCTCGCGGGTGCGATCATGTTGGGCGACCTGAACAAGGTCGCCTATCTGACGCAGGCATTCGACAAGAATACGCCGCTGCCCGAGGACCGCCTCTCGCTGCTCTTCGATATCGGCGCCCCCGCGAAAAGAGTGACGTTCGAGGAGATGGCTGACTCGACGCAGGTGTGCAACTGCAACGGCGTCACGAAGGGCGCGATCGGCGCGTGCGTCGCCCGCGGCAAGCGAGCGCCCAAATCCGTCATGGTGGCGACGCGCGCCGGCATGGGCTGTGGATCGTGCAAGTCGCTGGTAGGCGAGCTGGTCGACTGGTTTTGCGGGGGAGAAGTAGATGTGGATCCTACGGCGCATTACTACGT
>JBAULD010000467.1:0-13823 GCA_049578005.1 Polyangiaceae bacterium | reverse complement strand
TGCATCAGCAGAGTTTCTTCTTGATAGACCTGCGGCATGAGGTCGACTCGGCCGTGGCACGTGACGCAGCCGACGCCCTTCGCGAGGTGGATCGAGTGATTGAAAAAAACGTGTCGTGGTAAGTTGTCGACGCGTGTCCACTCGATGGGAGTGTTCGCGAAGTACGCCTCACGCAGTTGCGTGAGTTCAGGGCTCGATGTCCAGATTTGACTGTGGCAATTCATACAAAGTGAAACCGTCGGTATCCCCGCGTACGCAGAGCGGGTCGCGCCGGAGTGACAATAGAGACAGTCGATTCCGTCGTCGCGAACGTGGTGTCGATGGTCGAACTTGATCGGCTGTATCACCGGATTGCCTCTCCCGGTCATGTACGGCGTGCGCACCCATGCCATCGCCAAGCACGGGATCGCCAGGACGCCGATGAGGGCGGCGCCCAGGGTGAAACGAAATATCGAGTTGCTCCAGGCCGGGAACAGCGGCTCCAAACGCACGACCGCCAAGCAATCGGTGCGCCTGAGCCAATTCGCGCGCTTGCCCGAGACTCTGCGCAGAAGGGGCGCGCCACAAATGCGGCGAATCGCCACGCACGCTCAGAATTGACACACGCTGCCGCGCCGGGGCTCAGGGCAAGGTCAAGGGCGTGACGAGAGCGAGCTCCATGATGGCCCCGCTCGGCACGCGCACTTCGCGAGGCTGCGTCGTTCCGTTGCCATAGGCCGATTGGTATCCGAACAGGTTGGCAGAACGCTGGCCGCTCGGCAGCTCCTGGCGCAGGTACGTCGGGCCACTCGACGTGTCGACCGTCAAGGGGTCGGGGCCGGCCCACTCGTAGTGCTGCGCCTGGCGTACCGCGGCGGTGACCGGAGCGGGCCCGCGCACGGTGTCTATCGAGTCGAGGGCGATCCGTAGCTTCGGCAAGTCGGACGTCCCGACCGACGCGATCGTTCCGCGCAGCTTTGCGCCGTACGCCACGACGAGCTGTCCCCGGGCATCGTAAAGCGGGTTGACCACGGTCGCTGTGAAAGAAGCGCCCTCCGCCGTGTAATAGGTATCGAGGGGCTGATCCATTTGCACCGAGAACAGCGTCCCGGCCGGTACGAATGGACCGACGACGTTGCCGGGCGAGGCGGCTTCCGGGACTCGTGGACCGACGGACGCAACTTCCGGCTCCAGCGCGGAAGAGCAACCGAACGGTGCGACGGCGACAAGAACGAAGAGAACGCGCGAGTACGTCATGCTCGTCTACCCGAACGTCGCTGCAACGGTCGTACCCCACGCAAGGCCGAGCTTCGCAATGCGCGACGGGCGGAGCAGCCCTTGCGTGTCGTCGCTCGAATGGATGAGAGTCGGGCGACGGCCGGGCGGCAGCGTCGCGCTCAGCGATTGGCGCTCGCCATCCTTACGGGGCTCGCTTTCGTCGTCGTAGCCTGGATGTCGGCGCCCTTGCTGGTGGGTCTGGCGCTCGGGACGGTCATGGGCTTCACCGCGCAACCGATCCACACGTGGTTGTGCGCGCGAACGGGCCAGAGGCCCGCGCTGGCCTCGGCGATCGCGACAATCCTCGGTGGCCTGACAATCGCGTGCGGGGGCGCCCTCGTCTTCTGGATTCTCGCCCCACAGCTCGGCGCTGCCGTGTCGCTCGTCCAGCGGGAGCTCTTCAGCGGCGTTCAGTCGCCGTTGGGGGCGCGACTCACTCGGTTGCTCAATTCGGTCGGCATTCCACAGGAGGTGGTCACGGCCAGGCTTCGCGACGAGGTAGGCCGCGCCGCCGATGTCGTCGCGCGGGGTGCGGGTATCGTGGTGCAGGCGTCGGCAGGTGTGCTGCTGACCGTCGTCGTCGCGCTATGGACAATGTTCTTCGTTCTTCGCGACTGGCCGCGCATCGCGGTTCGTCTCGAGCGCCTCCTGCCCCTTCATCCCCGCCACACGCGAGCGCTCGTCGGCGAGTTTCGCAACGTCGGGCGGCAGGCTTTCGTCGGGACGATCGCGACCGCGCTGATCCAAGGGGCCCTCGCGGCCCTCGGGTTTGCACTCTTCGGCGTGCCGCAGGCGGTCGCTTGGGGCGCCTTGCTGGCCGTCCTGTCGTTCATTCCAGTGTTCGGCGCACCCCTCGTCTGGCTCCCCGCCGCACTTTGGCTTCTCTCGACGGGTCACTTGGCACGCGCGCTCTTGCTGGTCGCATGGAGCTTGCTGCTCGTGATGGCCCTCAATGATTACGTCGTCCGACCGCGTCTGGTCGGGCACGGCGAGGCCCACCCGCTCCTGACGCTCGTCGCGCTCATTGGAGGGATCTCCGTGTTCGGGATCGCCGGCGTGATCGTCGGTCCCGTCATCATGTCGCTGTTCGTGGCGACCGCGCGCATCTACGAGCGCGAACGCGAGGTCGATTCGGTGCCCTAAGCGCTACGCTTCAATCGCGACTCCGCCGCGCTTGGCCGGCTTCTTCACGGGCTTGCCGTTGCCGTGACCGTTCGCGCCGTTCACGCGAGACCCCTTGACCGACGGCCGCAACAAGTCGTCCGCGATCTTCGCCGCGCGGTCCGTTTTCTCCCACGCGAACTCCGGTCGCCCGAAGTGGCCATATGCAGCCGTCCGTTTGTAGATCGGCGCCAGGAGCCCAAGCTCGTCGATGAGCGCCTTGGGGCGCATGTCGAAGTTCGCGAGGATGTACTTCTCCAGCACGTCGTCGCCGACCTTGCCCGTGCCGAACGAGTTCACGTGCACACCGACGGGCTGCGCGACCCCAATTGCGTAAGCGACCTGGACCTCGCACCGCTTGGCGACACCCGACGCGACGACGTTCTTCGCGATGTACCGAGCGTAGTAGCAAGCGCTGCGATCGACCTTGCTCGGGTCCTTGCCGCTGAACGCTCCGCCGCCGTGTCGGCCCATTCCGCCGTATGTGTCGACGATGATTTTGCGGCCCGTCAGCCCGCAGTCGCCCTGCGGCCCGCCGATGACGAACCGACCCGTCGGGTTGACGTGCATCTTGGTATTCTTGTCGACGAGCTTCTTCGGCAGCGCCTTTTCGATGACGAGCTCGATGATGGCCTCGCGGAGCTGCTTGTACTTCACCTTTTCGTCGTGCTGCGTGCTCACGACGATCGCATCGATGCGCACCGGAACCTCGTTCTCGTACTCCAACGTGACCTGGGTCTTCCCGTCGGGTCGTAGAAAGTCGACCGCCTTCTTCTTTCGTACGGCCGCCAGCTGCCGCGCGAGGGTATGCGCATATTGGATGGCCGCGGGCATGAGCTCGGGCGTCTCGTCGGTCGCATAGCCGAACATGAGGCCCTGATCGCCGGCGCCTTGCTCCTTGTGCAAGCCGTCGCCCTCGTTGACCCCTTGCGCGATGTCGGGGCTCTGACGCTCGACCGCGGTGAGCACGGCGCACGTGGCCGAATCGAAACCCATGGCAGAGCCGACGTAGCCGATCTCTTTCACGGTCTCGCGCACGACCTGCGGAAAGTCGATTCGTGCGGTAGTCGTAATCTCGCCTGCGACCACGACCATGCCAGTCTTCGCAAGCGTCTCGCACGCGACGCGCGCCTTTCGGTCCTGCGTCAGGATGGCGTCCAAGATGGCATCGGACACTTGATCGCAGAGCTTGTCGGGGTGCCCCTCGGTGACCGACTCGGACGTGAAGCGATAGCGGGACATGTGGCGCGGGCTCCTTGGTGAAGAAGTCTTGTCACTTAGTACGGAGGTGAACCGAAATCAAAGCCTGGGGCGACCGCGCGCTGCCGGGCTGGTCAGGGTCCGTCCTCGGCGTTAAACACCAAGTCCTCAATGTCGCTGTCGATCGCGCATCCCGACCGTTTCGTCTCCCGCCACATAGGTCCCAACGAAGAAGAAATTGCGGACATGCTCCGCCTCGTCGGGGCGGCATCGCTCGACCGCCTCATCGACGAAACGATTCCGAACGGGATACGCCTTCGCCGCAACCTCGGCCTCCCCACGGCGAAGAGCGAGTACGAGCTCCTCGAGCAGCTCCACGCAATCGCTGCCGAAAACGAGGTCTGGCGATCCTTTCTCGGCATGGGCTACTCCGACTGCATCACGCCTCCGGTGATACAGCGCAACGTCCTCGAGAACCCCGGCTGGTACACGCAATACACACCATATCAGGCCGAGATCTCCCAAGGTCGACTCGAAGCGCTCCTCAACTTCCAGACGATGGTGAGCGATCTGACCGCGCTCGCGGTCGCGAACGCCTCGCTCCTCGACGAGGCGACCGCCGCGGCCGAGGCGATGCAGATGATGGACTCGTTCCGGGGCGCCGAGGACCGCCGCGTCCTCTTCGTATCCGACGGGTGTCATCCGCAGACGATCGACGTCATCCGCACCCGAGCCCCGGGACATGGCGTCGACGTCGTCGTGGGCGCCCCGGCGTCTTTCGATTTCTCGACGAAGGCCTTCGGCGTGCTGCTGCAATATCCGTCGACCGACGGATCCGTCGAGGACCACCGCGGCCTCATCGAGCGCGCACACGGGGCGGGGGCGATGGTCGCGATGGCCTGCGACCTACTGGCCTTGGCGCTCCTCGTCCCTCCGGGCGAGCTCGGGGCCGACATCGCCGTGGGGAGCGCGCAGCGCTTCGGCGTTCCCCTTGGCTACGGGGGACCGCACGCCGCCTTCTTCGCCTGTCGGGAAGACATGGTGCGCAAGCTCCCCGGGCGAATCATCGGGGCGAGCGTCGACGCGCACGGCAGGCCGGCGCTGCGGATGGCGCTCCAAACACGAGAGCAGCACATCCGCCGGGAGCGTGCGACCAGCAACGTTTGCACCGCTCAGGCCCTGCTCGCGGTCGTCGCGGGGATGTACGCGGTCTATCACGGCCCGAAAGGGATTCGCGCGATCGCCGAGCGGGTCCACGCCTTGACCGCGACGCTCGCGTACGGCCTCCGCAAGCTCGGTGTGCGCGTCACGCACGACCGCTTCTTCGACACGCTGCGGGTGTCGGGCGAGCCCGCGCAAGTCGCCGGATGGATCTTCGAGGCTCGCGCCAAGCGAATGAATCTGAGGCAGTTCGACGAGCGCTCGATCGGGATCTCGCTCGACGAGACGGTCTCGCCCCAGGTCGTCGAGGCGCTCCTCGCGGTGTTCAAGGACGGGAGTCGCCTGGCGTTCACGTTCGAAGAGCTTGCCTCCGGAGCGTCTTCCGGGCTCGCAGGGTTCGAACGCGAGAGCCCGTATTTGACCCATCCGGTCTTCAATACGCATCACTCCGAGACGGAGATGCTCCGGTACCTCTTCGCTTTGCAGGGCCGCGACCTCTCTCTCGTGCACTCGATGATCCCCCTCGGCTCGTGCACGATGAAGCTCAACGCGACGTCCGAGATGATGCCCGTCACCTGGTCGCGGTTCGGACGCGTACACCCGTTCGCGCCGGTCGAACAAGCGCGCGGGTACCAGGTCGTGATCAAGCAGCTCGAGGCGATGCTCGGGGAGATCACGGGCTTTCCCGCCGTGAGCCTCCAGCCCAACTCGGGCGCGCAAGGTGAACTCGCCGGCCTCCTCGTCATTCGCAAATTCCACGAGTCGCGAAATCAAGGAGCGCGCGACGTGTGTCTGATTCCGGCGAGCGCGCACGGCACGAACCCCGCGTCGGCCGCGATGGCCGGCCTGCGGGTTGTGGTCGTCGCGTGCGACGAGAAGGGCTACGTCGACCTCGCCGACTTGGAGAACAAAGCCCGAGAGAACGCCGGCCGGCTCGCCGCGATCATGATCACGTATCCGTCGACCTACGGCATCTTCGAGGAGGACATCGAGCGAATCTGCTCGACGGTGCACGCGCACGGAGGTCAGGTTTATCTGGACGGCGCGAATCTGAACGCGCAAGTCGGCCTTTGCCGGCCGGCGGACGTGGGCGCCGACGTTTGCCACGTGAATCTGCACAAGACGTTTTGTATTCCGCACGGAGGCGGTGGTCCGGGCATGGGACCCATCGCCGTGGCAGAGCACTTGGCGAAGTTCCTGCCCCGCCACCCGGTCGTGCCGGTCGGTGGAGGCGAGGGCATCGGCGCCGTGAGCGCGGCTCCGTGGGGGAGCGCGAGCATCCTTCTGATTTCGTGGGCGTACATCTCGATGATGGGCCCGGACGGGCTGAAGCGGGCCAGCGAAGTCGCCATCCTCAACGCAAACTACGTCGCCGGCCGACTGCACGAACACTTCCCCGTCTTTTACCGGGGCAAGCGCGGGCGGGTCGCGCATGAGTGCATCCTCGATACCCGCGGGGTCAAGCGCACCGCGGGCATCGAGGTCGACGACATCGCCAAGCGGCTGATGGACTACGGTTTCCACGCTCCCACGATGAGCTTTCCGATCGCGGGTACGCTGATGGTCGAGCCGACCGAGAGCGAGTCGAAAGCGGAACTCGACCGCTTCTGTGACGCGATGATCGCGATACGCCGCGAGATCGCCGCCGTCGAACGGGGGGAGATGTCGCGGGACGACAACCCGCTCAAGCACGCCCCCCACACGGCCGAACAGGTCGTGGCCAGCGAATGGTCCCACCCTTACTCGCGGGAGCAGGCGGCATTCCCGGCAGCGTGGACCCGCGCGACCAAGTTCTGGCCGTCGGTCGGTCGAATCAACAATGCCTACGGGGACAGGAACCTCATTTGCACCTGCCCGCCGCTCGTCGCGGACTAGGGCAGCGCCGTCGAGATGGCATCATCAAGCGGGCGGCTCTAGGGGAGGGCAGGAGTTGAGCGCGCAGGCGAGAACGTCCATGTTGCCGGCTCGGCTTTGGCGTACCTGTCACGGTCCAGCCGCTCGACCGTAACGCGGGTCGCCTAGGTTCCGGCGCGTCTTGCCCCATTGCACCCGGGGCAGACGAAACATCGAACGACAGGCCGCGCCTGCCTGTAGCTGGAGCCTTCCCATGAAGACGAGCAAGACAATCGCATCGGTCGCCGCAGCCCTGACGGCATTTTCCGTCGTCGGCTCCGCGCTTGGCGCCGAAGGTAACGTTCCCCGCGGCGTTCCGCATCTCGACCACGTGTTCGTGATCATGATGGAAAATCACGGATATAACCAGATTATCGGGAATCCGAGCGCGCCTTTCATGAATCTCTACGCCAAGCGCGTCAACCTCGCGACGAACTACTACGCCGTCGCGCACCCCAGCTTGACGAACTACCTCGAGATCGTTGGCGGTTCGAACTTCGGCGTCCTCAACGACAACTCGCCGGACTGGCACAACGCCACCTGCACGACGAACCTCGCCCTCGGAACCCCGTCGCTCGACAACGGCACCTTCCCGAACATCTGCCCGATTCAGGGCACGGGGACGGACGCGGCCACTCCCGTTTTCGACAACTCCAACGAGACGAGCCCCCCCGCCATCACCTCGGTCACCGAGATCGACGGCAAACTCTCCATCCCCGCCGCCAGCGGCACCTCCGGCAAGACGATCGCGGATCAGCTGACCGAAGCGGGGCTAGGCTGGAAGTCGTACCAGGAGAGCGTCTCGTACGGCGGTGCGGACCTCGTAAACTACAGCGACGGATACTTCGACAACAACTCCGACGTTCCGACGATCCTCGCCGGCAGCGGCGCGACTTCGAGCAACATCGTCCACCTCTACGCCGCCAAGCACGACCCGTTCGTGTACTTCCAGAGCGTGCAGCAGAGCGGCCTGCAGCGAATCGTCGGCTTCGAGGGTGCTCGCGGTCTCTTCGACGATCTTCAGTCCGGCAATGTCCCGGAGTACTCGTTCATCGTCCCCAACCAGTGCAACGATCAGCACGGCCAGAACAACGCCACCGCCGCTTGCTTCGAGGACCCCAACGACAACGGCACGCTCGTCGGTATCAACCCCGGCCTCATCTACCAGGGTGACCTCGCCCTCCGTTCCCTGGTCAAGGCGATCCACGACTCTCCGACCTGGCCGAACGGCAACAACGCGATCATCATCGTTTGGGACGAGAACGACTACAGCGCCGCCCCCTATCCCAACCGCGTCGTCTTGACGGTCGACACGAGCTACGGCGCGCACGGCGTCCAGAGCGACCGGTTCTACACTCACTTCTCGCTTCTCAAGTCGGTCGAAGCGGGTCTTCACTTGCCGTGCCTGAATCACGCGTGCGACGACAGCGTCAAGACGATGAGCGACCTCTTCGCCTCTCCCGATTGGCACTGAACGGGCGCCAGCTTTCGGTAACTCTCACGGGGGGAGGAAACTCCCCCCGTGATGCGCTAGCCTCCCGCGCCGGTGACCGAGCCAGCGCTTCGACGAACCTCCCTTTACGCCGAGCACGTGGCGCTCGGCGCGCGTATCGTCCCTTTTGCCGGCTGGGAAATGCCGGTGCAGTACGCCGGTATCGTCGAGGAGCACAAAGCCGTACGCAACGCGGCCGCCCTCTTCGACGTGAGCCACATGGGCGAGATCGTCCTGCGCGGGCAGTACGCGGCCCAAGTCGTCGATTACCTGGTGACCAACGACGCGAAGAAGCTCGCCGACGGGCAGGCGATGTATACCTGCGCTTGCAACGAGCGCGGAACGATTCTCGATGACCTCATCGTCTACCGGCGCACGAGCGACGACTGGCTCGTCGTGTGCAACGCGTCGAACGTCGAAAAGATTCGGGCGCACTTCGCACGAGCTGCGGACGCCCACTGCGATTTCGAGGACCGAAGCGACTCGACGGCCCTGATGGCGCTTCAGGGACCTCGAGCATTCGACGTGCTCGCGAAGCTCGGTGGCGATGCGGTCGAACTCGCGCACCTGCGTTCGTTCCGCTTTCGCGAAGCCGCGCTCGCCGGGGTCCTCTGCACGGTCGCCCGAACCGGGTACACCGGCGAAGACGGCGTCGAAGTCTTTTGCGCTTGGAACGATGCGCCCGTCGTGTGGCGCGCCTTACTCCAAGTCGGGTCTGCACTGGGCATAAAGCCGGTCGGTCTCGGCGCACGCGACACGCTGCGGCTCGAGGCACGCCTGGCGCTCTACGGAAACGACATCGACGAGACGACCAATCCGCTCGAGGCGGGCCTGGGGTGGGTCGTGAAGCTCGACAAGGGTGACTTCGTCGGTCGGTCCGCCCTGGCGGACATCCACGCCCAGCCGCTCGCGCGGAGGCTCGTCGGATTCGAGATGATCGGACGAGGCGTGGCTCGCCACGGCTACGTCCTCCGCGACACGGACGGGAGAGACGTGGGCGTCTGCACGAGCGGCAGTCCGGGGCCGACGGTTGGCAAGAACATCGGCCTCGGCTATCTGCCCGCGACCATGTCGTCGATCGGCACGCGCTTGCTCGTCGACTGTCGCGGAAAAAACGTCGAGGCGATCGTCGTGACGACGCCATTTTACAAAAGGACGAAGTAGATGAGCGAGCTTCCCGCCGATCTCCGGTATACGAAAGAGCACGAGTGGGTCCGCTCCGGCGGCGCAGACGTCGCCGTGGGCATCACGTCGTTTGCCGTCGAGCAGCTGGGCGACATCACGCTCGTGAACCTCGACGTGAAAGTGGGCGACGAGGTGTCCGCCGGCAAGCCGTTCGGCACGATCGAGAGCGTCAAGACGTTGAGCGACCTCTACGCACCGGTGGCGGGTAGAGTCGCGCGGGTCAACGATCGAGTCGCCAGCAATCCCGAGATCGTCAACGAAGACTGCTTCGGCCAGGCGTGGATGATCGCGATCGTCCCGACCGACGTGCGGGCGCTCGACGCGCTCATGGACGCGAAGGCGTACGCCGAGTACGTCAAGGCCGCTGCACATTGAAATGCGGGATCAAACGTCCGTGAAGCGCAAACTCTTCGACGACTGGAACGCGTATCTCGAGACCGCTCCGTCCGAAGACCCCTCCGACGACGTCGTCTCGTTCCAGTCGCGCACGGCCGGGCGAGAGATCCGCGTCGAGCCCTCGCTCGCGCATCAGCCAATCGGGCTTTCCAGCGTGGCCGTTGCCGCGGGGATCAAACACGACGGCGTGCTCGATCTGAGCGTGGTCAAGCTCCAGCAGCGCGGGACCGCAGTGGCCGTGTTCACGAAGAGCCGGTGTCCCGCGCATGCCATCTTGTTCGACCGGCACACGCTCGCCGACGGTCATGCGCAGCTCCTCGCCGTCGTGAGCAAGAACGCCAACGTCTTTACGCCCCACGGGGACGCGGACGTCCGAACGCTCGCTCGCTGGCTTGCGTCGGAGTTCGCCGTCGGCGAGAACGACGTCGTCCTCTCCTGTACCGGGGTCATCGGGGTCCCGCTCCCGATGGGCAAGCTCGAACGCGCCGTCGCCGGCCTCTCGAAGAATCTGCGCCCCCATTCCCTCGACGACGTGTCGCGCGCCATCCTCACGACCGATCGCGGCCCGAAGGTCTGTTCGGTCAAGATGGGCGACGTCGTCATTTGCGCGATGGCGAAAGGGGCGGGGATGATCGAGCCGAACATGGCGACGATGCTGGCCTACTTCTTCACCAACGCCGCCGTGCCCCCGGCCCGCTTGAACGCCATTCTCGCCGACGCAGTCGAACGGACGTTCAACGCGATCAGCGTCGACTCCGACACGAGTACGAGCGACACGGTCGCGCTGTTCTCGACCGGCGTCGCGTCGATTCAAGGCGACGCGGAGGCCGACTTCGTCGACGCGATCCGGTGCATGTCGATCAAGCTGGCGCGCGACATCGTGTCTCAGTCCGAAGGCGCGACCAAGCTCATCGAGTGCAGCGTTCGGCTCGATTCGTCGGCCGGGGACGCCAAGATCATCGCCAAGAAGATCGTCAACTCGCCGCTCTTCAAGGCGGCGGTTCACGGCGGCGACCCGAACTGGGGCCGAATCGTCATGGCGATCGGCAAACCCGACGAGCGCGTGGACGCGCCTCCACTCGCTCCGGCCGACGTCGTCATCGAGATGATGGGACAGGTCGTATTCTCGCGCTCCGAGCCGATCGGCACCGACTTGGGCGCCCTCTCACGCAAGCTGCGGGAATCCACACGCATCCCGGTGGACGTGCGCATCGGCGAGGGCCGTTACGGCGCAAAGGTCTGGGGATGCGATCTCAGCGCCCGCTACGTCGAGATAAACGCCGAATACATGACCTGAAGGGATTGTCTCAAAGTCGGTCCCAAACGGGCCCGAACATGCCCCGGGGTCGCTCGGCAGCGCCAGGCGGACCCACCAGTCCGGTGGCCCCCGCACGCGGGCGGGCACGGGCACGAGTACGGTCGAGAATAGAGCGTGGTATTGCTGCCGAGACGCATGCGCCGATCCGTCCACGTGTTCGTCGTCCTTCTTCTCTCGGGGTGCGCGCACGCCGAGACGTTCGAAGACGGCGTCCTTCGGAAAGGCGACCTTGCGGTGTACTTCGGGCCCAAGCCTGCGGGCTGGAGACGCGTCGACGTCGAAGGAGCCGATCTCGCTTTCCGCGACGACGCCCGGGAGGGCTCGGCCTTGTTCGATGTGCGATGCGGCCGTCGCGACGACGATGCGCCGCTCTCCGTGCTCACCGAACACCTCATCATGGGGACGACCGAACGTGAGGTCGAAAGTCGCCTGACGATCCCGTTCGACGGGCGGGAAGCGATGCACACGCTGCTTCACGCCAAGCTCGACGGGGTGCAATTGCAATACGACATCTACGTCATGAAGAAGGACGGCTGCGTCTACGACGTCGTCTACGTCGCGCCGCCCGGTCACTTTGCCGAGGGGGCGCCGGATTTCGAACGATTCACGCGCGGCCTGCACGCGCTTTCGCCGCCCCAGGCGGTCGGCAGCGAACCGGCGGGAGCGCTGCGGGGCGATCCGTGATCCCCAAGGCCCCCGAATCGACGAAGTCCGTCGGCCGCTCCAGTTTGCCACCCCCGCTCCCGGCGCACCCGCCGAAGCGCTGGCTCGTCGACCGGATTGCGGCCTTCGTCGATCACATGGGGGCGATCGGCATCCTCACGGGACGTACCGCGATGTCGCTCCTTCGCCGTCCGCTGGAAATCGCGTCCACGATCTACCAAATCGAATCACTCGGCGTGCGCTCGCTCGGCATCGTGGCCGTCACCTCGGTCTTCATCGGGATGGTCATGACCATCCAGTTCGCGTTCGGCCTGCAGCGCTTCGGGGGCATCGAATACATTCCGCGCGTCATCGTTCTTTCGTTCTTGAGGGAGCTCGGGCCGACGCTTACGGCCATCATCGTCGGCGGGCGCATCGGCAGCGGAATGGCCGCGGAGGTCGGCGCGATGAACGTCACAGAGCAAGTGGACGCCATCCGCGCGCTCGGCGGCGATCCGGCCAAGAAGCTCGTCTTACCGCGGGTCGTCGCGGCGATGATCGTCATGCCGTTCTTGAGCGTCTTCGCCGACGCGCTGGGGACCCTGGGCGCGCTGTTCGTCGCGGACGTCGAATACGACATCCGCCCGCGCCTCTTCATGCAGTCATCGCTCGAAACCGTACTCCTGAGCGATCTCTTCTCCGGGCTGGCGAAGACGCCGATCTTCGGTTTCATCATCGCCATCGTCGGATGCCATTTTGGATTGACCACGCGCGGCGGCACGGAAGGGGTGGGCCAGAGCACCACTCGCACGGTGGTCGTCGTCTCAATCGCGATCCTCGTCGCCGACTACTGCTTGACCCGCATTTTCGTCACCATCTTGCCGGCATAAACGGGTTGCGGGCATCATGGTCCGCGTCATGGAAGAAGAAGCCCCCTCCGTTTTCACGCTCGAGGCAGTCAATGCGCTCGTCCCGCGTTTGCGCGTTCTCATGGGGGCGCAGATGGAACGTCGCTCCGAAATCGAGCGCCGACTCGAGCAACTGGCCGCTCTCGTGGGTCGAGCGCCCGACACGATCCAAGTCGACGACCTCGATCCCCCGGACGTGCGTCAGCTGAAGAGCGAGCTTCTCGAGCGGATCGACGCGTATCGAGACGCATGGCGCGAAGTCGAGGCGATGGGCGCCGTGCTCAAGGATCCGCGCACCGGGCTTGTAGATTTCTACGGCCGTGTCGACGGGAAGCTCGTGTGGTTGTGCTGGAAGTACGGCGAAGAGGCAGTGTCCCATTATCACGGTCTCGACGAGGGCTTCGTGGCGCGAAAGGCGATCGAGCCCACGATGCGGAGCAGGCATCTCAACTAGCCCCCGCTTTCACCTGTTCGGATTCGACCGCGAACGCCATACTGCCGTCGAACAATGCGACTTCGCCGAACCCTCGCGACGTTCGCGGCACTGATGTCGGCCGCACCCGTCGCGAGCTCGTGCGGGGGCCGCACGGGCCTCCTCGTGCCTCACGGGAAGGCACCGGCCTGCGCCGCCTCGCCGCAGGCCCCGAAGACCTGTGATTCGGGAGCGACGACGCTCGGCGGCACGGTCTACGATCCGGCGGGGAAAAATCCGCTCTACAACGTCGTCGTGTATGTGCCTGGAAGCACTCCCGCGCCACTTCCCGCGGGTGCCACGTGCGACTCATGTTCGGACTTGTACACGGGCAGTCCGGTCACGACTGCGCTGACCGACGCCGCTGGCCATTTCGTGCTGGGCAACGTGCCGCCCGGCAGCGACGTGCCACTGGTCCTTCAAATCGGAAAATGGCGCCGCCAGCTGCAAGTTCCGACCGTCGTGGCCTGCCGAGACAACGTATTGCCCGACCGCTCGCTGACCTTACCGAGCAACCAGGCGCAAGGCGATATCCCCGCCATCGCAGTCTCGACCGGCGGGTCAGACACTATGGAATGCCTTTTCCGTCGTATGGGTGTGGACGCGAGCGAGTACACCGCCGATCCGGAGGGCACCGGGCGCATCCATATCTTCCAGGGCTCCGGTAAGCTCAACGGGCCGGACGCGCCCAATACGTCCATCTCGGCGCCGAACAGCGCGAGTGCGCTGTGGGACTCC
>JBAULD010000466.1:0-5115 GCA_049578005.1 Polyangiaceae bacterium | reverse complement strand
AGCGACAGCTCGGGCGACGACGGCAGCGACGCCACGGGCGACGACGGCGGTTAGTCCCTTCAGCGGAGCGCCGTCGCGGGACGGCGGCTAGTCCCCTCAGCGGAGCGCCATCGCGGGACGGCGGCTAGTCCGCTCAGCGGGGCGCCATCGCGGCGATGGCGTCGGCCACGCGCTCGACGTCGGGCTCCATCACCACCGGTTGGTTTGCGCGTCGGGCATCAATCCCGGCGAGCCGCCGCTCGTGGTAGTCGAGCTTGAACTCCGTGAATTTCAGCCCGTTGGCCGTCGAGATGACGACGACCCGGTGGTGGGGCTCGATGAGCCCCTTGTCACGCAGCTTGAATAGGCAGGCGAGGGCGACGCCGGTATGCGGGCACGTATAGAGCCCGGTCCGGTCCGCTCGTGCGCACGCCTCCGCGAGCTCGTTTTCGGTCGCCTGTTCTACGACGCCGTTCGTAGCCCGGAGGGCCGCCATGGCCCGAGGCGCGCTCACCGGATTGCCTATCTGGATGGCGCTCGCGAGCGTCGTCTCCGCGTGGATGGGCTCGACGGCGGCCTTGCCTGCGACGAACGCCCGATACATGGGGTTGGCGCGCTCGGCTTGAGCGATGCAGAGCCGCGGGATCCGCGCCACAAGACCGAGGTCGAGCATCATCTTGAAGCCCGCGTAGAGCGCGGCCGCGTTACCGAGGTTGCCGCTCGGCAAGATGATCCAGTCAGGGGCCTGCCAGTCGAACTGCTGCACGATCTCGATGGCCACGGTCTTCTGGCCCTCGATACGCAAAGGGTTCATCGAGTTCGCCAAGTAGACCAAGCGTCTACGAGCCAGCTCCTTCACGACGGCCATGCAACCGTCGAAGTCGGTTTCTAACGCGAACACGCGAGCGCCGTGGGCCAGCGGCTGAACGAGCTGGGCGTTGGAGACCATGCCGCGGGGCAGCAGCACCGCAACGGGCAATCCGGCGGCTGCGCCGTAGGCCGCGAGCGCGGCGCTCGTGTCCCCCGTACTGGCGCAGCAGAGCACCCGCGCGGATAGCGTGTTCTCCTTCACCGCCTGCCGGACGACGCTGACGAGCACCGTCATCCCCAGATCTTTGAAGCTTCCGGTGTGCGAGTTGCCGCAAAGCTTGATCCACAGTTCGTTCATGCCGATCTCGCGGCCAAGGCGGTCGGCCCAGAAAATGTTCGTTCCGCCCTCGCCCGTCGAGACGATGCAATCGTCGGTGATCTCGGGCGCGACCCACTCGCGCTTGCCCCAGACGCCCGACCCGTACGGCCACTGCGTGCGCATCCAGCGGTCGTCGAAGAGCTTCATCCATGCCGCAGCGCTGCGTTCCCGCAGCGCTTCGACGTCATGGGCGACCTCGAGCAGGCCGTCGCAGGTGGGACAACGATAGATGGGCTGGGTGAGCGGATATTCCCCTCCGCAGCCCGCGAAGCAGCGGAAGACGGCGCGGCAGCGAGACATACCTCTCCTATCCTAGCGCGGCGCAGGCTATTTGCAGGCCAGCACGCTGTACGTGGAGGCGCCGACGACGAGTGTCTGCGGCCGGCACTCACCGGCCACGACGCAGTCGCCGTCGCTGAAACACACCGAGACGCAAACCATGCCCGCGACGCTTTGCGCGCAGTACCCGCGAGCGCAGTCGCTCGTCGTCTTGCACTCGCCCCAGTCGGCGACGCCGCCGTCCGCGGGCGGGGGTCCCGACACGGTTAGCGGGACGCACGCGGCGACGACACCGCCGTCCGAGCCCGTGACGGGGAGCTGAACGTATTCGCACGCTTGTTCCCGCATGTTTCCGCTTCCGCTGCAGTCCTCCGGTCTTCGGCAGGGGTCGCGGCAAGTCAAGGGTTGCTGGTTGTCGTTCGCACAAAGGTTGCTCTTGCAGCCCGAGTTGCTGTTGCAGGGAGTGCCATTGTTACCGCCACTGATGGCGGGTGCGCAGTGCGGTACGTCCGCGCTGTTGGGTTCAACCGGGAACGTCCCGAACTGGCACGACGCACCCGTGGCGCACTGCGCGGCCGGGTTCGCGATCGGCATTCTCGGAGGGACCGGGGCCGCGGTCGAACAGCACGTATCGGCGCAGTAGCCGAGCGCGCAGAGGCCTGAACGACACGACGCGCCCGCGTCGCACGCTTGGCCTCCAGCACCGTTCAGCGGTCCTGCGGTCGAGCGATCCGAGAGCGTGGAGACCGGGAGGCAATAGTTTCCTCCGGCACCGGTGGCGTAGCAGACGGTCCCTTTGTCGCAGTCCGACGACGTGCAGCACGCCTTGCTACAGACCCCGGTTGAAGCTCCGGCGTCCGCTGGATAGGCGGCGGCCACGATCTGCCTATCGAGGCAGAACGTGCTCGTTTCGCAAGTGCCCGCCACGCTGGGCGCGCCGACAACGCACGGGCATCCGATCTCACCGGCCGAACACGGCCCCGCATCGATCCCGGCGTCGGGGGTCGCGACCCAGGCGGGGCCGTCGACTCGTGCGTCGCCTGCCTCGTTTGCGCCTGCGTCCACGCTGCCCGCGTCCGCGGTGTCGTCACTGCTCGCGCCGGCCGCGTCGGTCGCGTTGGCATCCTGGGCCACGGTCGCGTCGGG
The DNA here is from genome assembly GCA_049578005.1 of Polyangiaceae bacterium. GTDB lineage: Bacteria > Myxococcota_A > Polyangia > Polyangiales > Polyangiaceae > Palsa-1150. The sequence continues at coordinate 2,522 of JBAULD010000466.1, read as the reverse complement.
GGTCGCGTCGTTGACGGACACGCAAATGCCGGGCTGCCCCTCGACCGCGGAGCACCATTGGCCGCTGGGGCACACGTCCACCGCGTTCGGATCGGTCGAACACGTGAAGTGGGGCAGGCTGTCGCCCACGATGAACGAGCAGGCGGCGGCGCTCGCGAGCCCGAGGAGAACCGATCCGGAGAGCGCCAGTGCGCCGAACCTTCGTCTCGCGAGAAGCCATGCAAGGGGAGTCATCAAAAGGATCCTTTCAACATCAGCGTTCCACCACCCGGCAGCGGTCCCGCAGAGACCGTCGTCGAGGCGGTGGAAACGTGCGGCCCGGACCGTGGCCGCCCAAAGTAAAGATACGCCGTGGTGATGCCCGAGACGAGCGCCACTCCGAAGCCGATGTCGGCAGCTATCGCCTCGTGCCAAGCCGAGTCTACTCTGTGAACGAGCTCCTCGTAGGTGCCGTCGGTGCCCGTCACGTAGTGGGTGGGCTGATCTTTTTCGGCCTTCACCGCGAGCACCACCCCGACCGCGAGGGCGACGGACGACAGGCTCGCGGCCCCCACGGTCAGCGCGTCGACCCGCCCGTTCGGGGGGGGTGGCGGAGGAGGAGGGGGGGGAAGCAGGAGCCTCGCGGGAGGTTGCCGCGGTGGGACAAGAGGTGGCCCGAGCTGGGGATTTGCCTGGTGCGGCGTGGCCCCTGCCGGAGGTGCACCCGTCGGCTCGGGCGGTGGCTGCTGCTGTGCTGCGAGCTTCTCTTCGAGCTCCCGCTTGGCGCCCTCGAGGCGGCGAATGTACGCATCGGCTCGGTCACGCTCTTGGGGGACCAGGTCCATCGTCGTGTAGAGGCGAAACCAGGTGAGTGCTTCGTCGATGTCGGCGAGCTTCTCGTGAACGACCCCCAGGTTGAAGACGAGGTCTTTCGCGTTGGGGTCGAGTTGGTGCGCGGCCTCGAGCTCCGCGACGGCCTCGCGGTACGCTCCTTGCCCATAGTACGCGCGGGCTTTGTCGAAGTGCTTTCGGGCGGCGGCGACCGCGGGGGTGACTGGTTCTTGGGCAAAAGCGAAAGAGAGGTGCAGGGGTACCGGGGCCGCGATGCACCCTACGAGCGCCAAGGTGCGCAGCCGCCTCCGAAAGGGCATCGGCAGCAGCATACTCTACTCGGTGCTCCAGAGGCCGCCCCATGCTACGGGTTGCCCGGATGACCGAAGTTCGGGCTCTCTGCCGGCGCGCGCGCGCCGCATCGCGCGGCATGGCGGTCCGCGATCGGGCGGCCAAAGACGCGGCCCTCCTCGCGATCGCAGCTGGACTGCGGGCGCGAGAACGCGATCTCCTCGCTGCGAATGCTCGGGATCTCGAGGATGCGCGTGGCCGCGGTACGTCCGGGGCCATGCTCGACCGCCTGGCCCTCGACCCGCGGCGGATCGCGCAGATGGCCGAGGCGGTGGAGCAGGTCGCCGCGCTCGAGGATCCCGTGGGCTCCGTGCTGTCCGATACGACACGCCCGAACGGCCTGCGAGTGCGCCGAATGCGGGTGCCGATCGGTGTCGTGGCCTTCGTGTACGAAGCGAGACCCAACGTGACGACTGACGCGAGCGCGCTCTGTCTGAAAGCGGGCAACGCGGTGATTTTGCGCGGCGGGTCCGACGCGGCCCGCTCGAACGTCGTCATCGCGGGGGCGATCGCGGACGCGCTCGACCGCACGGGACTGCCGCGCGATGCCGTGCAGCTCTTGCCCGCGGGTGATCGCGACGCGATTCGCGAGCTCCTGCAGCAAACCGACACCGTCGATCTCGCCATTCCGCGCGGCGGCGAGGCGTTCATCCGCTTCGTGAGGGAGATTGCCCGGGTGCCCGTCATCGCGCACGCCAGCGGCGTGTGCCATCTCTTCGTCGACGCAGGCGCAGACGTCGAGATGGCCGTGCGTATCGCGCACAACGGAAAGCTTCAGAGGCCCGGCGTGTGCAACGCGCTCGAATGCCTCCTGGTCGACGCGAGCGACGCCGTCCGCATCCTTCCGCCCATTGCAAGCGACTTGCTCGCGGGCGGTTGCGAGCTGCGAGGATGCGAGCGCACGCGGCAGCTGGTGCCCGAGGCGAAGCCCGCCGCCGACGACGACTGGGGGCGCGAGTTCTTGGACCGAATCATCGCGGTCCGAGTCGTCGACGGGCTGGACGGCGCGCTCGAGCACGTGGCGCGTTTCGGCTCGGGCCACACCGAGGCGATCTGCACGCGCGACGTCACGCACGCCGATCGGTGGCGACGCGAGATCGACGCGGCATGCGTCGTCGTCAACGCGAGCACGCGCTTTCACGACGGCGGTGAGCTCGGCCTCGGAGCCGAGATTGGGACGGCCACGAGCAAGATTCACTGGCGTGGCGTGATGGGGCTCGAAGGGCTGACCACCTTTCAATGGGTCATCGATGGAGAGGGGCAGACGCGCGGATGAAGAAGCAGAATGGCGCGGGCTCGGGAGGCGGACGTTCGCGGCCGCCGATCAAGAGCTCGCACGAGAAGGTGCTCGAAGGCAGCGG
>JBAULD010000465.1:0-2727 GCA_049578005.1 Polyangiaceae bacterium | reverse complement strand
CTCATCGAGTCCTTCGACGTCGGGCGGCAATTCATCGATGTCCAGCTCCGGGGGCCGTATCGGTCTTGGAGGCACGTTCACGACTTCGAATCCGTGCCTGGCGGAACGCGCATGCGCGACCGCGTGGACTACGAGATGCCGTTCGGTCCCCTCGGGGAGGTTGCGAATACCGTTTTCGTGACTCGCCAAGTCGAAAACATATTCGATTTTCGTCGCAAGGTCATTCAGGAAGTTTTCGCATCACGACCTCGAGGCCAACTCAATGAACGTGCATGAACCAACGCCATTGCGCGCCGACGTCGCCAGCGTCGCAAATCTGCCGACGCAATTCGGCGACTTTCGTATTCACGTCTTCACCAACAACCGCGACTGCTTGGAGCACGTGGCCATGGTCCGCGGAGAAGTGTTCGGGGCGGAGTCCGTCCCCGTACGCGTTCACTCGGAGTGCCTCACTGGCGACGTGCTCGGTTCGCTCCGCTGCGATTGTCGAGGACAACTTGAGCGCGGGCTCCAACAACTCGGTGCGGTTCCGCGAGGCGTCCTCCTTTACCTTCGGCAGGAGGGCCGCGGCATCGGGCTCACCAACAAGATTCGGGCTTACAAGCTCCAGGAGGAAGGACTCGACACGGTCGAGGCGAACTTGGCCCTCGGGTTCAAGGACGACGAGCGCGATTATGCCGTCGCCGCCGCAATCTTGCGAACGCTCGGGGTTCGCTCGATTCGACTGCTGACCAACAATCCAGACAAAATTGCGCAGCTGAATCGGTACGGCATGCGCGTCACGGAAAGGGTCGCCCACGCGATTGCGCCGACAGCCCACAACCGCCGCTATCTCGAGACAAAGGCCCTCCGATCCGGCCATATGCTCGACTTCGCGGAGGCGCCCCCTCGAGACGAGTGCAAAGGGACCGCCTGAAGAAGGCGACGCTGTGTCGTCTTTCTCGATGTCCGTGCTCACCGTCGGTGAGGCCTCGAGCGGCGTGGACGTCGCACATACATAACGAAAGATTGCGCCAAAGGGCCTGACGCCCTGCGCGCCCGACCGCTCAGGGTGCGCGACGGACGGCGCTGACGCCTTTCCCTGCGCATCGACGGTGTCGCGACGATTGCGAGGCGAAACGCGAAATTCTCGACTGGCTCGCTGAGTGCAATCCCCGCCGGTGTTCCGCCCGGGATATGGATAGACGCATACAGGCGTCCCTATCCGACAAGTCGCGGGCAACCATCGAGGAGGCGCCGTGAGTAGACATTCCTTCGTGCGACCAACCGCAGGGCTGGCACTCGTAGCGCTGGTGGGCTGCGGTGGCCCCGTGAGTCTGACGATCGCTCTCACGGACGGCGGGCCCGCGAGCGCCTTCTCCAACGAGACCAGTTTTTCGGAAGGGGGGGCCGCGCTCGACGTCCCGGCCGACCCCTCGACCGCCGGCGATGCGGGCGTCGAGGACGAGCCTCCTGCCTCCGACAGCAACGGTCTGGGCGCGTACGCCCGCGATGCGGGGCTCGGCGACGGCAATCGAGAGGTGGCGCCGCCCGACAAACGACCGGCGCAGGACGCGGCAGTCGACGCGCCCGATTCGAGCCCTGAAGCGGTCACCGCCACCGGGGACGGTGGTGCGGAGGAAGAGGGCTGTTCGGGAGGCTGGACCGGGCATGCAAGCGACGATACTCCGTCGCCCACGCCGGTCAGCGGCTACGGCGGCGTCCAAATCAAGATACCGACCGCGACGCAGATCGTGAGCCTCCATACCGTGCTCACCGTCCCGTCGAAGCCACTGCCCTCCGGCACGCTCTTCCTGTGGCCCGGGCTTCAGCCGCTCCCGGGCTCGAAGAACTTCAACCCCATCGGCAACGGGGTGCTGCAGCCCGTCCTGACGTGGGGCGGGACGTGCGCCCCCACCGCGCCCGAGTCGTATGCGAACTGGTGGATCTCGGCGCAGTACGTCAACACGTATGCGAAATACATGGGACACACGGGGTGCAACGGCGGCACGGGGATGACCGTGGCCGTGGGTGACTCGCTGGACATCACGATGACCCTCCAGGGGACCACGTGGCACCAAGTCGTGGTCGACACGCAGACTGGAGAGCAGGTCTTTTACGATATCGACATGCTCGGCCAGGCCCAGGACTGGGCGATCTTTTCGATCGAGGCCTATTCGTCGAAGCCCGTGACCGATGTCGTGTTCACATCGACCAAGATCACGCTCGCTGCGCCCGAGACCTCGGCGTGTCAACCGAGCGTTCGGGGACAAAACGACTATTTTGCGACACCTACGACATCGAGCGACGGGCTCCAGTGCTGCGTCTCTCGCATCATTCTGCGTGCGCAGGGAGTCGCGGCCACCACGCCGAACGGACCGTGACGAAGACGACCGGGTCCGAGGGTGCGGCCCACCGGCGATCCCGCCGGCTGGTCACTCGGGGCGCCGGGGCGATGCCGGGTCGAAGAGCGAGAGCTGCGCCTCGCTCGTCCCCGGAGCCCGCGGGAGGCGAGCGACGAGCGCGTCGACCGTCTCGGCATCGGCGGCCGTCTTGTCGGGACGATACCGCACGACCCGAGCGAATCGCAGGGCCACGCCGCCGGGGTATCGCGGGCTCCTCTGCACGTCGTTGTAGCGAATCTCCACGACCAGCTCGGGGCGTACCCGCACGATCCATTTCGTGCGTTCGGTGGCGAGCTCGGTCAAGCGGAGAGTTTGCCAGTGCAGGACCGCGTCGGTCAGGCCC
>JBAULD010000464.1:0-1559 GCA_049578005.1 Polyangiaceae bacterium | reverse complement strand
GCGAGACCGTCGTCTTGAATGGCTCGAAGCCAGGTGCCGTGGCCGTGAACTCGACGTCGCCCGGATCGACCGGCACGACCTCCGTCCACATGGGCCGTCCCACCAAGTTTCCGTTGCGACGCACTTCAAGACCGTCCACGTCCCTCGTGACGAGGATCCGTAGCCTTACCAATTTGGGTTCCAGCGACTCGGCGCGTTTTCGGGCGGCCGCCTCCCGACCCTCGTCGTTTGCGTCTCTCGCATTCGTTGCCACCCTCAAGAAGGTCGTCCAAGCGGTTGCTGTCCTGCCCTGCCTCTCCCAACAGTCTGCGAGGAAGTAGTGAGCGTTGATGTTGTAGCTCTGCCGGAGGCTTTCTTCGAACTTGGGGCACGCCTCGTTCAGCTGTCCCCTCTTCACTTGAGCCATCGCGTCGTTGAAGAGCACACGACCGGCCGCTTCATCGTCGGCGTGCGCTCGCCCCGGCCATAAGACAATACCAAGCAGCAACGTCGCCGGAACATTGAGTCTATGGGTCGCCCGAAGCATGGGTCACGAGGCGTACATGACGCGGGTTAGTACGTTCCGTCGAAGGGGTTGCCGTTACGTCCTGGGTTCGGTCTGGGTGCCGCCTTGCGGTTGACGGTCGCCGTGACTGCTGGAGCCGTCCGCGTAATGGCGGGCACGAATGGCGGGGGACTCGAGGCGCCAGACGCAGCCGGGCCCGCCTGGCTTGAGACGGGGGGCGGAGGCGAATCCGGCGTCGTCGAAGGCGGTTGCGGTGTTCCGATTGCCGGTGCGGATCGCGTTTCCAACGGCGCGGCCGCGGCTCCGTTCAGTGTAGGGCTGGGATGTCCCGCCCGGACGAAGCCCAGACCGATGCCGACAGCAATTGCGAGGGTCAAAGCGATTCCGAGTCCGACCCCAATCACGAGGGGGGTCTGCGACTTGGGTGGCATTTCGACGGTCTGGTCGAGCAGGCCCGCCCCGGTCCCAATCGATGCGGACATAGCTGCTGGCGTTGAGGTGGCTGCTCGGTCGGTCGGGTAGGGGTGGAGCGCGCCCTTGGACACGTTACTCGAGTATCGGACCGTTTGGGAAGGCGCCCTCACGTCCAGCGGTGCCGAGGTTTGAGACTCACTCGTCTTGTTGACGGGCGCCGACCCTTTTGCTGCCGTCGCCCCCTCGATCGCGGGGTTGTGGTCCTCTTGTGGAGAGCCTTCGACTGCGCCGCTGACCGTGGACCTCGGAATCTCGCCGGTCGTCCGTGCCGTCCGTCCGGAGACCTGCGCAACTGCGGCGTCGAACGCGGCCGCCATGTCCTTCGCGGACGCGAAGCGCAGGCTTGGGTCTCGAGCCAATGCTCGCGACATCCAGTGGTCGATGGCCGGACCGAGCGCGGGAAGGTGCCGCGAAGGGGGGCTGATCGCCCCCGTGGTGATGTCGGTCACGAGGGCTCCAATCGCGTCCGCCTCGAAGGGCCGTACGCCAGTAAGCGCGTAGTAAGCCACAACACCGAGAGACCAGAGATCCGTTCGGTGGTCGACGCTCTTGGCGCCCATAGACTGTTCCGGACTCATGT
>JBAULD010000463.1:0-5555 GCA_049578005.1 Polyangiaceae bacterium | reverse complement strand
CCCGAGGTCTCCGATGCGGCGGAGGAATCCGGCGAATACGGGGTCCGGTAGGATCGGCGCGTGTCCCGCGGCTTCGTGAATGATGTCCGGCGCGGGCGTGTAGACGAGGTGCTCACGCGTACGCATTTCGCCCGCGATGGGCAGAATGCCATGGGCCTGAAACTCCTGAAACGCGCGCGGGGGAATGAACCCGTCGACACACACCGCGCCCCAGCCGAAGCGCGACAGCTTGTCGTTCATCTCGGCGACGCTCGGAATGCGATCGACCGATATGCCCGTCGCCGCCAATCCTTCCTTGTAAGCGGGGTGCGCCGTGTGAATCAGCCTCGAGTGAGTCTGCAGAAGCACGAACCTCCAGACGGCCTGATCGACGGCGGTGTATTGCGAATAGTCTTGTTCGACGACGAACCGGCGGAGGTGGGCTGGCACGTTCGGTCCCAGGTCACCCATATCGACAAAGGGTAGCGCGCCGAGGCGGGTGGGACCACCGGGCCACGCCGTAGACTGCTAAGCTTCGGGGGTGCGGCTCGCCACTCTCCGCAACGGATCGCGCGACGGTTCGCTCATCGTCGTCGACGCCGCGGCGCGTCGATTCACCTCGGCCGCGCACGTCGCGCCCGATTTGCAGAGCGCCCTCGACGACTGGGATCGTGTCGTCCCGGCGCTCGAAGCGTTGTCGCGCGATCTCGAGGGCGACCGCGTCGGGGCCGAGCCCCTCGACGTCGCGTCTCTCTCGGCGCCGCTGCCACGGGCCTACGAATGGGTCGACGGGTCGAGCTATCTCAACCATGTCCTTCTCGCGCGCAAATCGCGGGGCGCCGACCCCCCGCCCGGCATCGACGTGGACCCGCTCGTCTATCAAGGCGGCTCAGGTGTTCTTCTTGCGCCGACCGACCCGCTCGTCTTGCCGGACGCGGCGTGGGGGCTCGATTTCGAGGCCGAAGTCTGCGTCGTCCTCGGGGACGTGCCCCGCGGCCTCACGGCCGATCGCGCGGCTCCTTGTGTGCGGCTGATCATGCTGGCCAACGACGTGACGTACAGAAACCTCGTACGGCCCGAGCTCGAAAAGGGCTTTGGGTTCTTCGTCTCGAAACCCGCGACGGCCTTTTCGCCTTTCGCGGTCACGCCGGACGAGCTGGGCCCCGCTTGGCGCGAGGGCAGGCCGTATCTGCGCATCCGTTCCACGTACAACGGAGCCGTCGTCGGGGAGACCGAGACCGGTCCGGAGATGCATTTCTCCTTCTTCGACCTCATCGCCCATATCGCGAAATCGCGCTCGTTCACGGCGGGAACGATCCTCGGGAGCGGCACCGTGTCCAATCGCGATCGCGCGCGCGGAGTCTCCTGCCTCGTCGAGCGGCGAATGATCGAGACGCTGGAGCTCGGGGCCGCCCGAACGCCTTTCATGACGCTCGGCGACACGATTCGAATCGAGGCGTTCGACGGCTGGGGCCGGAGTGTGTGCGGAGCCATCGATCAGCGCGTGGTGTGAGAGAGCCGCATCGAATGGAGCGGACGGGGGGGTGCGAGGCCCGCTGTCCTTGTCCGAGCCCGTTTGCGCTCTTAAGCTAAAACGATGAGCCAAGCCGGCCCGATCGGCATTCTCGGCATCGAGGCGATTCACTATTACGTGCGCGACCTCGAGCGCAGCCGGCGTTTTTACACCGAGCGGCTCGACTTCTCCGAGATCGGCGCGAGCGGGTCCGAGCTCGAGAGCGCCGGGCGCCAGCGGTCGCTCGCGTTTCAGGCCGGCGCCTGCCGGGTCATTTGTTCTTCGCCCCTGGGCGAAGGGGGCAGGGCCTCCCGATATCTCAAGAAACATCCGGACGGGATCGGCAGCATCGTCTTTGCCGTCGACGACATCGATCGGGCTTTCTCGACGCTCGAGTCCCGGGGCGGCACTCCGGTCGACGACATCCGCGTCACGGAGTGCGACACCGGCCGATTTCGCACGTTCGTACTGGCGACGCCGATCGGCGACACCACGTTTCGATTCGTAGAGCGGAAGGGCGAGTTTCCTCTGTATCCAGGCTTCGAGCGCCGCGACGTGCCCGGCGGGGGCGGGAACGCGTTCGGGTTCGCGCGGTTCGATCACGTGACGAGCAACTTCGAGACGATGTCGCCGGCGCTCTTGTGGATGGAGCACGTCCTCGGGTTCGAGCGATTCTGGCAGGTGCAGTTTCACACGGACGACGTCGCGACCCTCGCCGGCCGGAGCGGTTCCGGTCTGCGCTCGGCGGTCATGTGGGATCCGGCCAGCGGCGTGAAGTTCGCCAACAACGAGCCTCGCCGCCCGAACTTCAAGGCGTCGCAGATCAACGTCTTCCACGAGGAACACCGCGGCGACTCCGTCCAGCACGTCGCACTCACGGTCTCGGACATCGTCGGAGCCGTGCGCGGCCTGCGCGGCCGCGGCGTGCAGTTCATGGGCACGCCGAAGGCCTATTACGAAGCCCTTCCGGAGCGGATGAAGGCGCTCGGAGTGGGTGCGATCGCCGAGCCGCTCGAAGCCCTCGAAGAGCTGCAAATCCTCGCGGACGGCGACGGACCCGGTCGATACCTCCTCCAGATCTTCTTGAAAGACTCGGCCGGTCTCTACGAGAGTCCGGACGCCGGGCCGTTCTTCTACGAGATCATCCAGCGCCACGGCGACAGCGGCTTCGGGGCGGGGAACTTCCGCGCGCTCTTCGAGAGCATCGAGCGAAAGCAGCTCGCCGGGCAGGCCCCCCGATGATCGAACGCGTTTGCGCCGGTCGCGTACCGCCCAAGCCCCACCTCGTCTTCACCGCCGAAGACGGTGCACGCGGCTACGAAGAGTGCGTGACGCGCGCAGGCTTCGAGGGCCCGTATTCCATCCTCTATCATCGCAATCCCCCCCACCATGCGAAGCCGGCCACGGCGGCGTGGACGTGCCGCGCGCCGGTCGCCGAACCGGACCGAGGGCTCCTCCGGCGTCATTACCGATGCCTCGACATCGGCGGGGCAGGACCGGGACCCATCGCGGCGCGCGTGCCGATTCTCTTCAACGAGCATATCGTCCTCGGGTTCGCGCGGCCGACAGGGCCAGACCTCGCCTACTTCGTGAACGGCGACGGCGACGACCTCGTGTTCGTCCACCAGGGCGCCGGCGTCCTCCGATCCGTGTTCGGCGACCTGCGCTTCCAAGCGGGCGACTACGTGTACGTGCCCAAAGGAGTCGTTCACCGGTTCGTCCCGGCAGAAATTCCCCAGTCCTGGCTGTCGCTCGAGTGCAAGTCGGGGTTCGGGATTCCGTCCAAGTACCGAAACGCGGTCGGACAGCTCCGAATGGACGCCCCGTATTCGCACCGTGACTTTCGAAAACCAGAGTTCGTCGGCCCAGTCGACGAAGGCATTCGGGACGTCGTCGTCAAACGCGACGACACGTTCTTCGGATTCCGGTCGCCGTACCCGCCGCTCGACGTCCTAGGATGGGACGGCTGGCTCTACCCGTTCGCTTTTCCCATCCTCGCCTTTCAACCGCGGGTCGGTCCGGTCCACCTACCCCCGAACGTGCACGCCACCTTCGAGGCGAGCGGAGCCCTCATCTGTAGCTTCGTCCCGCGACCGCTCGATTTTCACCCCGAGGCCAACCCTTGCCCGTTCCCTCATTCGTCCGTCGATGTCGACGAAGTGCTCTTCTATGCGAACGGATCGTTCGCCTCGCGCCGAGGCATCGGCGAGGGAAGCTTGTCGCATCATCCCGCCGGGATTGCGCACGGCCCGCACCCCGGGGCGTACGAGGCGGCCCCGGGGAAGACGCATACCGAAGAACTGGCTGTCATGATCGACTGCGCGAAACCGCTGAGGCGCACGCCCGAGGCGCGCGCGGTGGAGGATCTCGAATATCACGCGAGCTTCGCGAGCGGCGCCGCGTGACCAACCGCGAACGGTAGAAATCGCGCTCGGAGCCGTCACGCGCCCGAAGGCTGCCGTGGTACCTTGACGTTGCATGCGCCGCCCCAGCTGGCTCGGGCAAACCGATCTGCGCGCGTTGGGCCTCTTTCGCATTACGTTCGGTCTCGCCACGCTGGTCTCGCTCTCCGACCTTCGCCCGTTCCTGCGCATCGGGCTGTCGGACGAAGGCTTCTGGCCTCGCTCCGCCGCCTTCGCGCAGGACGTCGATCGCTTCTCCTTGATGGACGTCAGCGGGCCGCCCTGGGTGGCGTACGGCTACTGGCTGCTCTTGATGGCGTCGTGCGTCGCTTTCATCGTCGGGTGGCACAGTCGCGCTGCGACGGTGGCGACGTTTCTCCTCGCGAGCGGGATGATGGAGCGCACCCCCGATATTTTCGAGGGCTCCGACCACGTGATCCGGGTGCTCCTTTTCTGGAGTATGTTTGTCCCCGTCGGCAACTGGTACTCGGTCGACGCGGCGCTTGCACGAGCCAGAGGACGCCCGCTCCCCGCGCAGGGCAGCGCGCTGCCGGTACGGCTCATCGGGCTGCAGTTCGGTTGGATTTATCTGTGCACGTTCCTGCGCAAGCTTCCCCACGAAACGTGGCGCAACGGAACCGCCGTCAGCTTCGCGCTCGGCCTCGATCACGAGTATGCCCGGCCCCTCGGGCATCTGATGCGGACGATGCCGTGGGCCACGACGGCTGCCACGTATCTCACGCTCGTCGTGGAAGCCGCCTTCGTGCCCCTCGTGTTCTTGCCTTTCGGGCAGCCATGGGCGCGGGCGATCGCGCTCGCCTCCGGTTTTCTGTTTCACGCGGGCATATGGATGACGATGTGCATCGGCGCGTTTTCCTGGGTCATGGTCGCGGCCTACCCGCTCCTGTTCGAGCCGGCGTGGGTCGATTGGGTCGTCGCGCGCAGTGCACCGATCGGAAAATGGCTCGCGCGCGCGGCGCTCTCGGGGCCCGGGGGCGATCGGCTCCGTTCGTTCGCGGCTGCTGTGGCAGAGAATCCGCACGGAACGGAGGGCGGTTCGCGCAGCGAGCGCGCGCTTGCTTGGTCGCTCCTCTTGGGGCCCCCGATCGTGGACGTGGTCCGTCGGAGCGCTCAGGGCGCGTTGGTCGCGCTCTTCGTGGCCTGCGTTTGGTCATCCGCTCCCGTTCCGGACAAGTTCGCCGCTCCGCCGCGCCTCGCGCAGTTCGTTCAAAGACTGGAGCTCTGGCAGGAGTGGTCGATGTTCTCGCCCGACCCCTACGACACCGATCTGGAGCTTCGGGGCGACGGCCAGCTCGTCGACCGGACGAACGTGGACGTGCTCTACGGAGACGAGGCCCACGGCCCCTTACCGCCCTCGACCCACCGCTTCCTCGCCGATCGATGGTTCAATGTGACGCGGACGCTGGCCTGGGGAAGTCCGAATGTCCTCCTCGAGTTCGGTCGCTTCATTTGTCGTCATTGGAATCGAGATGACCGTCCAGCGGGCCGGCCTCTTCTGGCCAAGTTTCGGCTCTCGCGCGTCGAGCGGGCCATTTCACCCAAGAGACTGGCGCTGGGTAAGGCGCAGGCCACCGTCGTGTGGGACCAGACTTGCGTGGATCCTCCGGCGACCCCTGGGCCGCCGGCGCCGGTGCCTTAGC
>JBAULD010000462.1:0-4856 GCA_049578005.1 Polyangiaceae bacterium | reverse complement strand
TAGCCATCCCGCTGCTCGCCCTCGGCGTGTCGTTCGCGATCTTCGGCGTCTTCGTCGCATTGGTCGGGGCGAGCGTGACCGACGTCTACTATCAAATGTACCGGGGCGCATTCGGTACCTGGTTTTCCCTCCAAAACACGCTCCTCCGGGCCGCGCCGCTCATGCTGACGGCGCTCTGTACGGCCCTCCCCGCGCACGTCGGCTTGGTCGTCATTGGCGGCGAGGGTGCGCTCCTCGTCGGGGCTCTCGCGTCGGTGGTCGCGGCACACGCTCTCGCGTCGCTCAATCCGTGGGTTGTGCTCTTCGCCATGGGGATTTTCGCGTGCGCAGCAGGCGGCGCATGGATCGCGGTAGTCGGTGCGCTCCGCACGCTCCGCGGCGTCAACGAGACCATCAGCAGTCTTCTCTTGAACTACATCGCCATTGGCCTCTTCAAACATCTCGTCGAAGGTCCGATGCGCGACCCGGCAAGCCTGAACAAGCCTTCGACAAGGCCCATCGGCGAAGCCAACGCCCTCGGGGACATACCCGGCATGGACGTGCACTGGGGACTCGTTTACGGCCTCGTGGCCTGCGGACTGTCCTACGTGCTCATGCGATATTCGTCGTTCGGCTTTGCGGCGCGCATGGTCGGAGGCAACGTTCGCGCGGCCCTTCTGAGCGGCCTGTCGGTTCACGGAATCATCGTGGTGACGTGCGCCTGCGCGGGCGCCGCGGCGGGCCTTGCAGGCATGGCCGAGGTGGCCGCGGTGCACGGCACGGCGAACGCGTCGCTCATCGTCGGCTACGGATATACAGGGGTCCTGGTTGCGTTCCTCGCGCGGCAACACCCCCTCGCGATTGTGCCAGTGGCCATTCTTCTCGGCGGCATCGGCGCGAGCGGCGGCCTTCTTCAGCGCGCCGATCACCTGCCGGATGCGGCGGTCGACGTCCTGCAAGGCATTCTCTTCGTCGTCATTCTGGCCAGCGAGACGCTGCGAGGCCGGATCGGCGCAGGCATCGCGCGGCGCACGCCGAGCCGCGTGGCGGTTGCGACGGCGAGCGAGGAGGCCGCATGACCAGTGCGGCGATGGGCCTGTGGGGGCTACCGCTCGCTCTCGCCGGAGGTGCGTTGCGCGTGAGCCCTCCGTACCTATGGGTGAGCCTCGGCGAGTGCCTCACCGAAAAAAGCGGTCGCATCAACCTGGGTCAAGAGGGCACCCTCGTCATGGGAGCCATGAGCGGGTACGCCGTGTCTTACCTCACGGGTTCGCCGTGGCTGGGCGTACTTGCGGCGGGAGGCGTAGGCGTCCTCTTCGGCGCGCTTCACGGATGGTTGTGCTCGCTCCGGCGCGTCAACGACATCGCCGTCGGCATCGCGCTGATGCTTTTCGGGATAGGGGTCGCGTTCTTCCTGGGAAAGCCCGTGATTCAGCCCGCCGCGCCTCAACTCCCCGCGCTGGAGCTCGGCGGCTGGAGCGAGCTCGCACCGCTTCGGTCGGCGCTACAGGTTAACCTTCTCTTGCTGGTGGGCGTCGCCGCAGCCTTCGCGATGCGCTTCTTTTTCCGCCGCACCCGCTGGGGACTGATCGTGCGACTCGTCGGCGAGGACGCCGATGCCGCGCGAGCGATGGGCTACGATGTCCCGCGCGTGCGGCTGCTGGCAACGACCGCTGGCGGCTTCTTTGCCGGCGTCGGCGGCTCGTTCCTTTCCCTCTATTACCCCGGCAGCTGGAACGAGCGCCTTTCGAGCGGACAGGGGCTCATGGCAGTCGCGCTCGTCATCTTCGCGAAGTGGGATCCCGTGCGATGCCTTTGGGCGTCACTGCTTTTCGGCGGGGCCGGCGCGCTCGGGCCCGCGCTGCAATCGGTCGGATACACCGGCGGCTACAACCTCTTCGCCACGGCCCCGTACGTCCTGACCCTCTGCATCATGACGGCGACGAGTTCGGCGCGCCGCATCCTCACCGGGCAACCCGCCGCGCTCACGGTCGCTCGATGAGTGCGCCGCTCGCCACGGGCACGCCCTCGGCACCGATCGGCCGACCTCCGCCACTGGAAGCCGACTCCGTGTGCAAATGGTTCGGGTCTTTTCGGGCTCTCGAGAGCGTTTCGCTGCGCGTCGAGCCTGGCAGCGTCCATGCGCTACTCGGCGAGAACGGTGCCGGCAAGAGCACGCTCGTCAAATGCATCATGGGTTATCACCCGATCGACGGAGGAAGCATTCGCCTCGGGGACCTCGAAGTGACGCCGCGAAGCCCCCGCGACGCCCAGGCACTCGGGATCGGCATGGTCTACCAGCACTTCACGCTGGTCCCGAACATGACCGTCTGCGAGAACTTCGTCCTTTCGCGCCCCGCGCTGCCATTCGTCGTCGACTGGATGCGCGAGCGCGCCTCACTCCGGGCGTTCCTCGCAGGAATGCCCTTCAAGGTCGAACTCGACGCCCCGGTGCGATCGTTGTCCGCGGGCGAAAAGCAGAAGATCGAGATCCTCAAGCAGCTCTATCTGAAGAGCCGCATCGTGATTCTGGACGAGCCCACCTCCGTCCTTACGCCCTCGGAGGCTGACGAAGTTCTCACCATGCTCCACGGATTGGCGCGCGGCGGGCACGTGAGCATCGTCCTCATCACGCACAAATTCCGTGAAGTGACGAAGTACGCCGACGACGTGACGATTCTCCGGAGAGGGAGCGTCGTCGGCCACGGCAGCGTCCACGAGCAGACCCCGGCCGCGATGGCGGAGAAAATGATGGGTGGAACCGTCCCGGGCCGGTGGGAGCACGAAAGCGCCGCGACCGTCGGCGAGACGCGGTTGCACGTCGACCAAGTCGAGGCCGACGACGACTCCGGCGTCCCGGCCCTGCGCGGCGTCTCGTTCGAGGTACGCTCCCGTGAAATCGTTGGAATCGCGGCCATTGCGGGCAACGGACAGGAAGAGCTCGTGGAGGTACTCGCGGGACAGAGGCCGCGCCGCGCCGGGCGCGTGCACGTGTCGGGCGAAGCATTTCACGCCACGCGCGCCCAGATGCAGGCCCGCGGCGTGCGCTGTCTTCCGGAGGAGCCGCTGCGAAACGCCTGCGTCGCGGCGATGAGCGTCGCCGAGAATATGGCATTTCGCACGTTCGAGGAGCGGGCCGTCCTGGGGTGCCTCGTCTCGACCGGCGCTATGAACGCGTTCGCGACGCGTATGATCGCGGAGTACGGCATTCGTACGCCATCGATCCATTCCCCAATCGCTCAGCTTTCGGGCGGGAATGTGCAGCGCTCCGTCTTGGCGCGGGAGCTCGATGGCCAGGTCGACGTGCTGGTCGCGGCCAACCCGTGCATGGGCCTCGACTTTGCGGCCGTGGCCGAGATCCATGCGCGCATTCGCGCGGCGCGCGACAGTGGGGCCGCTGTGCTCCTTATAAGCGCAGACCTCGACGAAATCTTCGCGCTCGCCACGCGGATTCTAGTGTTGAGCGAAGGAAGGATCGCGTACGAAACGCCCGTCGAAGGCGCGACCCCGTCGGTCCTGGGGCGGTACATGGCCGGACACGGATGAGTCGTTCTCGACGACGCTCGGTGAAATTCCTCCGGGGTGCACGACCTGCAATGCTGGTCCCAACTACCGGGTGGGGCAACTGCTGACGATGGCTCGATTTCCTTCAGAATCCGCGCAATCGTCGAGCAGCCCAAGTCCACTTTGGTTCATGGGCAAGCGATCGAGTCGCCGAGCTTCGGGTAGGCGAGCGCGACGCGATCCAACCCGGCGAGCGTCGAGCCGGCGTCGTATGTGCTTTCGGCGAAGTCGAGGATCGTCTTTGCGCTGTCGGCGGAGCGGCGCACGACATCGTTGAGTTCTCGCGGCGCAGCCCAGCGGGCGAGGGCTCGCCTACGCGCCGTGACCGAGCGAATGGACCGCGGGGCCAGCTCCTCGGCCTGGTATCCGCGAGGTGCGCTCACCGAGGACCTCTACCAACCGCTTTGCCAGAACCGCAGCCGAAGCGGGGTTCTGCCCGGTGACCAGATTTCGGTCCTCGACCATGTACGGCTTCCAGGTCTCGCCGGAGCTGAAGTCGACACCGACCTTTTCCTTGAGATCGGTCTCGAGCAGCCACGTCGCCCGGGGGGCCACCCCGACGGCCTCCTCCTCCTTGTTGGTGAAGCCCGTGACCCGGTAGCCCTTGAAGGGTGATACCCCGTGAATTCTCGTGGCCAGCATCGCGGCAGGCCCATGACATACGATGAATAGAGGGTTGCCCGAGGCGAGCTGCGCGGTCAGCAGCCGTCCTACGTCGGCGTCGAACGCCAGGTCCGACATTGGGCCGTGACCACCGGGCAGGTAGACCGCGTCGTAATCCTCGAGGCGGACATCCGACAGCTTGAGCGGCCGCCGCATCACCTCCGCGGACCGGATGATGGCCTCCAGCTCGAGGGCGCCCTCCACCCCGCCCGCCATCGCGGGACGGAGGCTCATCATGTCGACGTTCGGTGTCACGCCGTTGGGCGTCCCGACCACGACCTCGTGGCCGGCATCGGTGATGATCTTGTACGGCTTTGCGAACTCCTCGGCCCAGTAACCGGTTGCGTACCTCGTGCCGTCCTTCAGCACCCAGTATGTGGCTCCGCTGACTATAAAGATTACCTTCGCCATGGCAGAAATCGCCTTTCGTCTCTCGACGTCGATGCAATTCGACTGCCACCTCCTCGCGAGTGCTTCATCATGCCGTCGCTAGCGCACGGAACTCATGTTCGCGACTTCGACCTGGAGCTCCCTCTTTCACGGCTCGGCATTGGCGGCGATCGGGGTCACGGTCGCTTTCGGCAGCCTCACGCCACGCCCGCGGAAGTGCCTCCGTCGACGTGCAGGATCTCGCCGGTGACGAAGGACGC
>JBAULD010000461.1:0-14410 GCA_049578005.1 Polyangiaceae bacterium | reverse complement strand
CCGTGGAAGCGGTCGAGCAGGAGAACGATCCCGGCACCGAGCCGCCGCCACCGCCGGACGAGTAGGTCCCCTACGTTCTCGCGTCGCGTCACGCAGACGCCAGGCGCTCCTATTCCGAGTCGCCGCCCTCGTTGTTCGCGTCGCCGTCGTCCATCGCGGCCTCCACGGGCTCACTCGCGGCATCCGTGGCGGGCGTGTTGACCGCCAGCCATGCGCACGCGGCGGAGGTGGACGGGTTGGCGACGACCGAGCATCCGCCGCTGGTCATCGCGGCGCTGTGGATGGCGGCGACACATGCGTGGACCGCGGTCAGGCCCGGGTCCGTGCCGCTTGCCAGCCCGTGCAGGCACTGGTCGTTGTAAAAGCGAATGCACGCGTCGACCGCCGTCCCCGTCGTGTGATAGGGCGGCTCGAGGGCGATTCCGCAGGCAGGTGCTTCCTGGCATTCCGCCTCTTGAACCTGCCGGCACGCATCTACGCCGACGGCGTCCGTGCCGCATGCGGATGCCTGCAGCCCGGCGACTGCAAAAAGGAACGTCTCGAACAAGCGACGCGCCATGGCTCGGTCCTACTACGCCGCCGGACCGTGGACCAACTTTGCCGACCGCCCAGAGCACCGAACGGTTTGGCGGACGGGAGTCAAACCGTTCGGTGCTCTAGACTGGGACGGTGCTTCCCGCGATGGTTCTCGCCGCCGGTATGGGCGCGCGGCTGCGCCCCCTCAGCGATCTCGTCGCGAAGCCGCTGCTGACCGTCGGCGATCGCTGCGCGCTAGCCCACGTTCTCGATCGCCTCGCCCTTGGACGCGTGGACCGGATCGTCGTCAACGCGCACCACCGAGCCGGCGACGTGCGCGCGTTCGTCGAGGGCTGCGGGCGAGCCATCGCCGTCTCCGAAGAGGAGGGCCTTCTCGGCACGGCAGGCGGAGTCGCGCGCGCCGCCGCGCTCCTCGGACCGGGCGACGTGTTCGTGTGGAACGCCGACGTCATCGCCGACATCGATCTCGACGCGCTCTCCGGCTTTCACGCGGAGGGAGCTGCGGCAGCGACGCTGGTCGTCCAGGCGGCCGAGAAGGGGCGAGGCCCCGTGGGAGTCGGCGTGCGCGGAAGCATCGTGCGGCTGCGCACCGAGCGGTTCGGCGAAGAAATCAGCGGCGGCGAATTCGTCGGAATCTCCGTCATCGGCGAGAGGCTTCGCCAGCGCTTACCGGAGCGAGGATGTCTCGTGGGCGACGCCTTTCTCCCGGCGCTGCGGGCCGGCGCGACCCTCCGCGCATTCCCTTACAGTTCGACCTTTTACGACATCGGCACGGTCGATCGCTATCTCGCGGCGAACCTCGGTTGGCTCGCCGCCCGTGGCCTCGACCATTGGGCCGATGGGGGCGCGCAGGTCGCTCCCGGCGTCCGGCTCGATCGCTCGATCCTCGGGCGAGGCTCCGCCGCGCTCGGATTGGGCCCAATCTCGTGCTGCGTCGTCTTGCCCGGCGCGCGCGTCACGGCACCCCTGGCGGAGAGCGTGGTCACGCTGAACGGCGCGGTTCCGTCTCCCGCGCGAGGAGGTGGCGCATCGCTTCGTTGACGGAGAAGGTCGGCACATGACGATGGGTGCAACGCGTATAGGCTGGCTGCAGGAGATGACTTCATGACGCACGACAAAAAGGTTCTGATGATCGGCCTCGATCCGAAGGTCGTCGATTACGCACACCTGGCCGTGAAGCTCGACGAGCCTACACTGCGATCCGGCCTGGCCGCGGACGAGAAGCGCCTGCGCGACCTCGGATACGACGCGCGATGGCTACTCATCGATCGCGGCGAAACCGCCGAGGCCGTGGTCTTGGCAGCGCTCAAGGACGAGACATTTGACGCCATCCTCATCGGCGCGGGTATCCGAACGGTGCCCCCGATGTTTTTCCTGTTCGAAAAGCTCGTCAACGTGGTCCATGAGCACGCGCCGCGCGCCAAAATCTGTTTCAACACAGTTCCGGAGGACTCTGCGGTCTCCGTTCAACGGTGGGTCTGAGTAAGCTCCGGCTGCAACCGAACGCTGACTATTCGTGGGTCACTGCTTCTTCTTGGCCACGTGCCTCGCGGCGGCGTCGGCCATGGCGACCATGCGATGGAACAACGTGCACATTAAGTAAAGTAGGTAATAGAGCCCCGTGAAGTAGGCGCCGCGCCCTGCAACGGCTCCGGACGCACCGGCGACCAGTACACCGACCGCGAACGCGCCGATCGTCAGGTTCGCGACAAATAGCGAACGTGACAGTCCGGCATCCTGGCCGCCGCTCATGCTCAGTCGTGCCGACAGGAGCGAGAAGAGGAGCGCGCCGATGCTCATCGCGGACACGACACAGCACCGCTGCCAGAGGCTCGACCGGAAGAACTCCAGCGATTCGAGCAGGACTGGAAGGAGCGACAGGAGGACCGAAACTACCGCGGACGTGACGAGGTTGCGCACTCGAAACGAGATGACCTCGTTGGAGGCAACGGCTGCCCCCCGGTCGATGGACGTGACGATTCCGGCAAATCCGGCCAGTGCGATGGCAGCCGCAAGGAAGCCGAGCAGCACGGCGGTATCGTCTCCAGTCATGGGGGCCTGCGTCGAGCGTAGACGAAGCCAGCGCCGGACGGCACCATTGCGCTAGCTGTATCGGGCCCACTTCCCGGGCACGGCCGCTGCGCACGCGGCGACCAGGACGAGCTCCCTGGCGTCGAACGACCGCGCCCCCGGGCGATT
The DNA here is from genome assembly GCA_049578005.1 of Polyangiaceae bacterium. GTDB lineage: Bacteria > Myxococcota_A > Polyangia > Polyangiales > Polyangiaceae > Palsa-1150. The sequence goes on along the minus strand of JBAULD010000461.1, from coordinate 11,674 downwards.
CGGGCTTTCGATCCATTCGCTCGGCGTCGACCGCTCATTCGGCTAGGGCACGAACGACTCGATCTCGCCCGTGCCTCCGAAGAGGACGACGCTGCCCAGCGGCGACACGATTGCCCTGCCGCCCGTGTGCTTCGCCTTCGTCAGGATCTCCGTGACGGCCCCCGACCCGACCACTCCTCCGTCGGCGGCCGTCGCCGTGAGCCGGAACGCGTGGGTCATCCCCGACGCGTCGTCGCCGATCAGCAGCGCGTGGGCCGAGTCGCTGGCGAAGACTTGCGCCGGCGCCAGTGCCGGGGTTTCCGGCAGCGCCGCCCACGGCGTCGGGGCGCACTGCATGCTGCACGCCAAATCGATGGACCTCACCGTCGCGCCTAGGCCTTCCGCGGTCGTCCCTCCGGCCAGCAGAATGTGTTGACCGTCGAGCGCCGCGGCTCCCGAACCGATCGAGGGGTCCGGCGGATAGGCGAGGGCGGCGCCGTTCGTCGCGCCGGGGGCGATGATCTCAACCCCTGCCGCCTGAGCGCTCCCTCCTGCAACGACGAGCCCTCGCCCCACTACCCAGGTCGCTGCCGCGCCCAAGCGCGCCGCGCTCAACGTCGCCCACGAGGCGCTGCCGGTCGGATCGATCTCGAGAACGGTTTGCGTCGGATTTCCCGTTGCGCGGGTCGCGCCGACGACGTACTGCGTTCCGTCGGTCGCAACGACCGTCGCTCCCCCCGCGACGGCGCCGAACGACCCGCCCGCCGGTGCCGTGACGTCGGCTTTCGTGCCTTGCGATAGGTCGAAGCTGGTCGCCCCGGTTTGGTCGATGAGCCACGCAACCGTTCCCACCCAGACGACCGACTCGGGCGCTCGTGGAAGCGACGGTGGAGGCGAGAGGGGCGCGTAGTACGCGAAGTCGTAGATTTGCGCGGTGTCCGAAACGGAAGAATCGCCGCCGCTGACGCCGCCGCCAATGAAGCGATAGCGCCCGCCGACGTGGGCCAGCGTCGGCGCGGTCCGATCGTCGGACAAGGGCGCGGGCATTCGCGCGAACTCACCCATGCGCTGGACGAAGACGGGAAGCGGCGCGACTCCGTCGAGCGATCCGAACTGGATCGGCAGCGACTGGCCGTATACGACCGGGTCGCCGTTTGCGTCGAGCCCGGTGACCTGCAGCGTTCCCTCCGCGCTTTGGTCGACCGAACCCAGATCGACTTGGGTGGCAGGAAGAGAAGCGGTCGCGAGGGTCTGCTTCTGGCCAGCGGAGTTCACCGACTCCACTTTCAGCTCCACCGGCGCCGGTGCTCGCGAAAATGTGTCCGGCTCCAACCCCGTCACGAGTTCGAGCGTGCCGCTCTCGGACGACGAGCAGCCGATCGCGCCCGCGTTCGCGAAACAAAGGAGCGCGAGTAGCAGCCGGCGGGACACACGGCCGCTTGTACACTCGGCGCGCGCGACACGCCAAGCCCCCGGCGGTGGCGAACGCCCCTAGAACTTGGCCTACGAGCATCCGGCGGGGTATCCGCGCTATCATGACTGCGATGGGCGACGGCATCCGCAATATCGAGCGGATCGAGGAGAACGACGACGAACGGCGGATGCCTCGGGGCGTCACGTTTGCCTTCGTTGTCCTCGGCGGCGCTTGCGTCGTCTTTGCCGCGCTTGCGCTCAGCGGTCGTACGAGCGCGCTGCCGGAGAAGAAGAGCGATCCCCTCGGCGATCTCTTGGCGCAGCGCCCGGGTGCGTCTGCGATGGCCCTGGCGACAACGGCTCCGGCGACCGAGCTTTCCGCGAAGGAAGTGACCTTTCCGCGGCTCTTGAGCGACGGCGACCACCCGTCGACGGCATTGGCCGCCGTGCGCGGCGCGCCCGCACCCAACACGGACGCCACCCCCGCAGCGATCCCGTTGCCCTCGGCTTCACCCCAGCCGCCGCCACCGACGGACCGACTCTCGGTCGTGCCACTGCCTGCTCAAGCGGTCCTCGATGCCACGCCCGTCGTGACGCATCCGCGCGATGCGATGACGAAGGCTGCTAGCGACGCAGCTCGCATCGATTTTCCTCGAGGGTCCGGCGCCGCCGCGACGCAGGGACATGAGGGCGGCTATCAGCTTCAGGTGAGTAGCTTCCGCACGCAGGGCGAGGCGCAGAGCTTCGCCGAGCAGTTGCGTGCTCGCGGCCACAAGGCGTATGTGGTCGAGGCCAGCGTACCGGGGCGCGGCACGTGGTATCGCGTCCGCGTCGGGCCGTTCGCGACTCAGCACGCAGCCGCCGCGTACCGAGTCGAGTTCGAGGGGAAAGAGCACGTCGTGCCGTTCATCGTTCCGCCCGAAACCACCGCAAGAGCGCATTAGCTTGGAAGTGGGCGTCCACGTTCACGCCGGCCTTCGATTGACCGAGTCGGTTTTGGGCTGCCGTAGAGCTCACCGGCTCACCGGACTGTGACAGCGCTGTCGCACTCGGGCGAACGAACGCGTCAGCGGGCATCTCGTCGCGAGGTGTGGCACAATCAACTCACGCGTGTCGGGCGCACCGCTCTTCTCGGTTTGGTTCGTTGCCCTCGTCCTGGCTGCCGTCGCGCCGTGGTGCGCTCGAGCACTCCAGGCAGCCTTTGAGGTGCGCTTACGCCGGCGCACCCTTGAATTAATTGCGCTGGCTTGGCCTCCCCGGTCCGGCGGGGCTCACGCCGCCGACAAAGCGAACGGGTCACCACCCGAACTGCGTCGAGGTCACGAGGCTTGATCGAAACAGTTCCGGTCTTACGTGTCATGGTATGGACAGTGCAGCTCTCGTGAAGGCGGCGGCGCCTCGATGGCGTGCGAACGCGGGAGACCAAACTGGGAGGGGCCCCGCTGTGCAGGCCATCGGTAGCGTGCGGGTGTATCGCACCTTTCTTTGAACAGACTTCGTCATTCATTCGTCGCGGAACGTAGTTGCTTGAGAAGCATACGGAAGCGGGTTCGCGCCCGCCCTGTGGGGTAAAGATGGCACGTCTCTTCGGAATCATCGGCAATCGTCCGGACTTGGCCGCTCGCGTCCTGGCGTCCGAAGTCGACGCACTCCGTGCGCGCTCGAAGGGCCCGCCTCTTGGCTGGGGCCTGGGATTTTACCAAGGAGGCGAAGTGCTCATGCGGCGCCGTCCCATTGACGAGCGTCGCGAGATTGACGTCGCAAAGCTTGCCGCGGATGTCCGCGCCGACTTGGTGCTCGGGCACGTTCGGCTGGCCACGGTCGGCGCCCTCCGAACGGAAAACACTCATCCATTTCGGTATCGACAGTGGTTATTTGCTCAGGCGGGTACGGTGTCGGATTTCGGGCAGGTTCGCGACCGGCTGATCGCGAGCGTTCCCGACTTCTTGCGGAGTGGGATTCGCGGAGACACAGATGCGGAAGTCGTCTTTCACGTCTTCCTTTCGTTTTTGCACGATGCCGGTCGACTCGACGATGGTGAGGTCGAGCCTTCCCTCGTACGGGAGGCCCTTCGGTCCAGCCTGGCGGTCGTGGACGGGATGACCGCGGAAGTGGGTGGAGAGTCCGTGAAGATCAACCTCATGGTCTCGAGCAGTGACCAGATCGTGGCGGTCCACCGGAGCCCCGCCGCCATGAGCGTTCGCGTCCTCAGCGGCAAGGCGGACGCGGACGCCGTAATTGGCGACGACCCTCAGCTCCGCCGGAAGATCCCGGAGCTTGCTCGCGTGCACTTTACGCTCGCGGCGAGCGATTTCGACGATTCCGTTCCGAGCAGCCGGTGGAGGGTGGTGCCCGACTCGGCCATCGTGACGATGACGCGCGACGAGGACCCGACCATCGAGGGTATCTAACGCCTTCGTTTTCGTCGCCGAGAACACCAGCCCGCCATGGCCCGAGCCCGGAAGGCACCGCTCCGCATTTGGCTTCTACAGGGTCTCCTGGGCGCGCTCGGCTGCGGCGCACCGCTGACGTCGGAACCTTCGCCGGCGCTGGACCCGGAGCGCGCCCCGAGGAGACCGGACGCCGTGGTCGTCGAGCCGCTGCCCGCCATTCCAGCGCCCACCGAGCGTGCCGAGGCGCGCGGCGTCGTGGCGCTGCGAGAACCGCTGGGCGGTGATGCCGTACGCGATTTGGTGGTCGCGGTGCTCGAGGCGTGGCAGCGCGAGTCGATCGATCAACTGGCCGCGCTCCTCACGGCGGATGCAGGCCCGATCGAATCGAGGTCGCGGGGTCGGACCGCCCTCCTCGAGACGTGGCGCCAGAGGCTCAACGCCCACGAGTACGAAAGGCTCGCCGGCGTGGAGCTCGTCCGGCTCGACCGCATCGAGCGTTTCACCTGGGACGACCTCTCGATGCCCGACTCTCCGGCGAGGCCGCCGGAGATGCAGCCCGAAGAGCTCTACGTCCGAGTCCCCGTCGAAGTGACCCGCGTCGCCGGCGAGCGGCTCTTCGGCGACACCATCGTCGTGCTCTTGCGGCGGGAGGAGGGTAGCTACAAGATCTCTGCGTACGGTGAGGTGGAGGCCAGGTAGTCGCGGGGCCAGGCCGACCGCTCCAGACTCCTACGGGCTGCTCGGGCCCAGGTGCGCGCGGATCGCACGCAACACTTCGTCTGTCTGCTTCAGCGTGCCTTCGAGCGATCCGCTCGTATCGATGACGTGATCGGCGACGGCGACCTTTTCTCCGAGCGGCTTCTGCGCGCGGATTCGCGCGAGCGCCTCGTCCTCCGACGCCCCGTCGCGCGCCCGCAGCCGGGCCGCCTGCACGTCCTCAGGACAAGAACAGACGACCAGCGGGCGCAGCGCGTCGGTCAGGCCGTTTTCGACGATGAGCGCAGCTTCGTAACATGCGATTGGTTCTCCCGCGCGCGCGAGGGCCTCCGCGAGCTCCCGAGTACGCGCCGCGATGCGCGGATGGGTGATCGCATTGAGCTTCTTTCGGGCCGACTCGTCTGCGAACACGAGCTTCGCGAGCGCCTTGCGATCGAGGGCGCCGCTCTGCTCGATGACCCCGGGGCCGAATTCGTCGACGACTGCGCGCAGGCCGTCGGTCCCCGGAGCGACCACCTCTCGCGCCAGCTGGTCCGCGTCGATGACGGGCACGCCGAGCTCGCGCAGTCGCGCCGCGACCGTACTCTTGCCCGAAGCGATGCCGCCGGTCAGACCGAAGAGATGCACGCGATTGCCAATCGCCCTATACATTCGTCTTCGACGCGATGCGAGAGACCGCGGACCATTCCGGGCGAGGTTCGCGAAAGCTGACCCGGCGCAGGCTGCTCGAGACCGCGGCGCTCGTCGCGCTCGTGTTCGGCGGGTCGGTGGCGGCCATCGCGAGAACGCAGGGCTATCCGCGGCCGCCGGGGCTGAAGCTCGCCGTTTTGTCGCCCTGGCAGTTCGCCGTCGTCCAGCACGCCGCTAGGCGGATCGCCGCCGCCGACCGGGAGAGCGACACAACGATTCCGACCCCCGACGAGGTCGGCGTGGCCGCGTTCGTCGACCAGTGGACGGCCCGGTTGCCCGGGAGCACGCGCCGAGATCTCGGCCGCTTTCTCGCGTACGTCGAGCACATCGCCCCCCTCGCCGCGGGTTGCACCTCGCGTTTCACGCGTCTTGCCCCCGGCGAACAAGATCGCGTGCTCGCCTCGATCGAGAGCTCGTCGATCGACCTTCTCCGAGCCGGCTTCGACGGGCTGCGATCCCTCGTGTTCCTCGGTTTCTACCGCGATCCGCGAACCTGGAGCATCGTTGGCTACGACGGTCCGCTGGTCGGCCGGCCCCCATCGGGCTGGCGATGATCGCGAGCCACCGATGAGCGGCAGCATCACTCGAGGCGCGCAGATCGAGCACGATCTCAGGCTCGACGTCGATGCCGTCGTCGTGGGCACGGGCGCCGGGGGATCGGTGGCGCTCCGAGAGCTCGCGCGCGCGGGACTGAATGTCGTCGCGCTCGAGCAGGGCCCCTGGTCGACTTCGAGCGACTTCGATCAACGCGAGGACCGGATGCTGCCGCTGCTCTTCGAGGATGCCGGGGGCCGCGCGACCGACGACATGGCCATCCGCGTCCTTCAGGGCCGCGGGCTCGGCGGAAGCACGGTGCACAACACGAACCTCTGCAAGCGCACGCCGGACGCGATCCTCGATCTCTGGGCCGACAAGTACGGAGTCGTCGGGGCGAGACCACGCGACTTGCGGGATCGCTTCGCGGCCATCGAGCGCGACTTGTCGGTGTCCGAGATCCCGGCGCCGATGCGCAACGCGAACAACGAGGCTTTGCGCGCGGGGTGCGAAGCGCTGGGCTGGAAGGCGGGGCCGCTTCGCCACAACCGCGTGGGCTGCGTCGGGAGCGGCTTCTGCGAGCTCGGATGCGCGTACAACGCAAAACAAAACGCACTCAAAGTGATCGTTCCGCAGGCCATCGAGGCCGGAGCGAACGTCTTCGTGGACGTCGAGACCGTTCGCGTCGTGCACGACGGTGCGAGGGTCACGGGCGTCGCGGCCGTTGCACGCGACGCGGAGGGTCGCCCGCGCGCGACCGTAGAGGTGCGGGCCCGGGTGGTCGTTCTGGCGGCTAGCGCGGTCGGGAGCGCGGCGCTCGCTCGCAAGAGCGGACTGCCCGATCCGCACGGGCAGCTCGGTCGCGGTTTGCGCCTTCACCCCGGGGCTGTGGTCGCCGGAACGTTCGAACGCGAGATCGAAGGATGGCACGGCATTCCCCAGAGCTACGAGTGCACCGAACATCTCTCGCACGAAGAGGGGAGCGACAGGCGCGTGTGGATCGTGACGGCATTCGCGCACCCGATCGGCGCGGCCGCGGCCCTACCGGGCTTCGGTGCGGCACACATGGCGTCGATGCGGGCGTACCCGAAGCTTGCGGTCCTCACGGCGATGGTGCACGACGAAACGAGCGGCGAAGTCGGGGTGGGTGACGCGGGCCGCCCGGTCCTTCACTATCGAATGACGCCGGGCGATCGGGCGCAGCTCGCGAAGGGGCTCGCCGCGTGCGCCCGAATTCTGCTCGCCGCCGGTGCGCGCGAAGTGAGCATCCCCGCGATTCCGCCGAGGCGGGCCACGAGCATGGCCGCGCTCGACGCTCTGGACTTTTCCTTCGTCCGGCCGCACGCCGTTCCGCTCACGGCCGTGCACCCGATGGGGACGATGCGCATGGGGGAGGATGCAAAGTCGAGCGTCGTGCGGTCCACCGGCGAACACCACCAGGTGCGGGGCCTCTTCGTCGCGGACGGGTCGATCTTTCCGACGAGCATCGGGACGCCGCCGCAGATCAGCATTTATGCCTTTGCGCTGCATCTTGCGCCCCATGCGGTGGAGCGGGCGCGCGGATAGACGCTCTGTCGAGTCCGTTCCGGCCAGCTCAATCTGTGGGTCGAGTGAAGCGTTGCGCGCGGATTGCGCACGAAGTGCGGTACTATCGCGCGCTATGAAACACGGCGGACTCTGGAATCCCTTCGTTGCAGGTCCACTGAGCGGTGCTCTGCTCTTCCTCCTGGGATGCGGATCGAGCGGCAACGGGGCTGGCGCCGACTCGGGTCTGGCGCCCGGCGACGCGTCCCTGGATCGGGACGGAGCGGTCGCCGACGCCGCATCGCCCGGCGACGCGGAAGGTGGCGAGGCCGCGACCGAAGCGGGGCATGACGCCACGTTGACCGACGGCGCCGGGCTGGACGGCCAGTCCGATGCAGACGGGGGGTCGCAGGACGCTACCGGCGCCGAGGGCGGGGAAGGCGGGGGATACGGGGACGGAGGCTACGACGGCGAGGCAGGGAACGGCGCCTTGACGTTCTCGATCGACATGAGCAAAGGCCCCGCGCGACAGTTTCAGCCTCCGGCGCTTCCCGCACCGATTTATCCCTACATCTACGGCATCAACGGGCTCGGGACCTTCGTCCAGCAGAAGACGCGCTGGGGCCTCATTCGCAAGGGCGGCGGCAAGTACTCGGCCTGGAACTGGACCAACAACTACCAGAACGCGGGCAGCAGCGACTGCTTCTGGCAAGGCCAGGCAGACGGTGGTGCCGGGTTGGCCGCGGCCATCGTCAGCGACACCGACACACTCCCGGCGGCGCAAGCCGCGGGGGAGGCGTACCTCGCGACCGTTCCCATCGGCGATCATGTGGCGTCGGCGTTCGACAACGACACGAACGCGAATAACCTGTGCCCGTTCACTTCGAACTGCACGGGGGCGCCGGTCCAGACGACCGGCGTCAACAGCAACAACCTCGATTTCGTGTCGGTCGATCCCGCCAGCCCCGCGTTCGTTCCGAACGCCGCGAGCAAGCCGGGCGCGTTCTGCTCCTGCGCGCCGTCGCAGCCGTGCGACGGCGGTTGCAGCGTGTCGACGAACCCGGTGTATCAAGACGAATTCGTCAATTACATCCGTACGAACTTCGGTGGCGGCGGGAGCAGCGTGTTCTTCGAGCTCGACAACGAGCCGAACTACTGGGGTGGCGTGCACCCCGAACTCTGGCCGTTTACGGGTGTCCCGCCGTGTCAAACCTCATCCGTCACGTACGACGATATCTTGAGTCGCGACGAGCAGTTTGCGGCGGCGATCAAGAAAGCATGGCCTTCGACGAAAGTGTTCGGACCCGTCGTCGCCCAGGACGGGTTGATCTACGCGCACAGCTACGACAAGGACCCGCACTACCCGGTCGAGTTTCTCGACTATTATCTCGGCGGGATGTCGAAGGCGTCCGCGTCGGCGGCGACGTCGCTCCTCGACGTCCTCGACGTGCATTACTATAACTTCCAAGCTTCGACGCCCAGCCAATGCGTCCAGAATCCACGCATGTTCTGGGATCCGAACTTCACGGAGACGTCCGCGTCGGACACCGACAGCATCGACTTCGCCTATTCGGGACTGAATAATTACTTCGACACGGCGTGGTATCCGCGCCGGCTGATTCCTCGGCTCTTCGACAAGATCACGATGGCCTATCCAGCCGGGGGCCCCCAAGCTCCGGGGCTCTCGTTCAGCGAATACAATAGCGGCTGCGAAGACGTGATCGCAGGCGCCATCACCGAGGCCGACGATCTGGGGATATTCGGCCGGGAGGGCGTCTTCGCGGCGGCCGCCTCGCCGGTTCTATCGCTGACCAATAACTACTTGGTGGCCGCGTTCGATCTCTATCGGAACTACGACGGCAACGGCACCGCAGTCGGGGATACCGCCGTCGCCGCGACTACGAGCGACGTCGAAGGCTCCTCCGTCTATGCGTTCGCGCACTCTGGCGACGCGTCCTTGGTCGACGTCGTTGCGATTAACAAGACCAGCGCCCCCGTGGCGGCGAATTTGTCCATCGCGTCCGCCCCGCAGCTGAAGACCGCCACCCTCTACAACATCGTCAACGGAGCCGCGGCGGTGGTGCCGGTCGGGACGCCCCCTCCCGTCGTGACCTGCACGGCCGGAGCGTGCTCGCTCGCGTACACGATGCCCGCCTTGAGCGCCACGACGATCGTGCTCCGCTGAGCCTTCTCAGTCCGGTCGAGCCGCCATCGCTCGTTCGATCCGCGGATCGGGCACGATCCAGAGAACGGCAACGACGGCGTAGAGCGCTTCCGAAATCCAAGGCTTCACGAACGCGAGAAGGATCGCGGCGAGATAAATCGCCGTCGAGACTTTGCCTTTGAGCTCGTTCCCGACCGCTGCTGCGAGGATGGACTCTCGCCCGTTGAGCGCCATGATCGCGCGTTCGAGCACGAGATACGCGATGGACGCCATGGTCATGATCACGCCGTAAATCGCCGCCGGCCAAGGGTCGAACGGGTTCTCCCCGAGCCATCCGGTCGTGATGGGCACGAGCGACAGCCAGAACAAGAGATGTAGATTGGCCCAGAGGATGGGCCCGTTGATCCGCCGCGTCGCGTGCAGCATGTGGTGATGGTTGTTCCAATAGATCCCCACGTAGACGAAGCTCAGCGCGTACCCGAGCAAGACCGGAACGAGCGGCCTCAGCGCCTCCACGTCCCCGCCGTGTGGGACTTTGATCTCCAGAACCATGATCGTGATGATGATGGCCAAGACCCCATCGCTGAACGCTTCGAGCCTGCTCGTTCCCATCGTTCCTCACAAACGCCCGGCGACGGGTGCTCCGCGCGCGACGCAAATCGGGCGGCAGGCATCCTAGTCCAGCCCCCTCGCATGGCGCCGTGAACTTCACCGTCTCGCCTCGAAGCGCGGGAAAAAGAAGGAGAAGATTGAAATGCCCCTCAACCACTACGTGACCCTCGGCCACTCCGGTCTGCGCGTGTCCCCCTTGTGCTTGGGCGCCATGACCTTCGGCGAAGAGTGGGGCTGGGGCTCGAGCGTGAAAGACTCGGAGGCGATCTTGGATCGCTTCATCGAGCGCGGCGGCAACTTCATCGACACGGCGAACGCGTACACGAAGGGCCACTCCGAGAAGATCATCGGCGATCACATCGGCCGGGACCCGAAGAAGCGTGACCGTCTCGTCCTCGCGACGAAGTTTCTGAGCAACCTCTACCCGGGCGATCCCAACGGCGGCGGATCGAGCCGCAAGGCCGTCGTCGCCCAATGCGAGCAATCGCTCCGGCGCCTTCAGACGAGCTACATCGATTTGTACTGGATGCACTCCTTCGACGCGACGACGCCGATCGAAGAGACCATGCGCGCGCTGGACGACCTCGTCCGAGACGGCAAAGTGAGGTACATCGGTTTCTCCGACACGCCCGCGTGGAAGTGCGTCGAAGCGCAGATGCTCGCCCGCTTTCGCGGCTGGGCGCCGCTGATTGCCCTGCAGATCGAGTACTCGCTCCTGGAGCGCACCGTGGAGGGCGATCTCATCCCGATGGCGCGCGAGTTTGGTCTGGGGGTGACGCCGTGGTCGCCGCTCAAGAGCGGCGTTCTGTCGGGGAAGTACAAGCGCGACCAGCACGGCAAGCACGAGGCCGGGCGGGGCCCATGGGCGCTCGGCGCGCTCAACGAGCGGACGTACGATCTCCTCGACGAAATGGCGCGCATCGCCGCGGAGCTTCGGACGACCGTGTCGCGCGTCGCCATCGCGTGGGTGACGTCGCAGCCTGGGGTCTCGTCCACGATCATCGGCGCGCGCACGCTGCAGCAGCTCGACGACAACCTCGCGGCGGCCGACTTGCAGCTGAAGGCCGAGCAGGTGGCGAAGCTCGACGCCCTATCGAAGCCGAAGCTCAACTTCCCCGCCGATTTCATCGCGAACGGCGCTCCGTTCGTCCACGGCGGGATCACGATCAACGGGAGGTCGGCGCCGATTTGGCCGATGTCCCCGCAGAGCGACGCGGAGCGGTTTTAGTGTGCTGTCTTTGAAGTGAGGTTAATTGTGGTCGGCGCCATGGTCCGCGGGCCGATCGAACGCTGGACGTGGACGCCGGGTGCGATCCCAACGTCACGGTGGGCTGTGCCGTGGCACAGGTCGACGAGGTGAAGTCCGCGCTCTAGCCTGCGATTCCGGGCGGAAAGCGGGGACATCCCCTCTCCGACGGATCCCCCCGCCTGAGGGCACGGGCGTTGCTGGACGGGGGTACGGGGAGAGAAACGACTATGCAGCGAGTCTATCGGGCGGGCCTCCGCGGGTCCGGCGCGTCGTGGTCGGGAGGCGGTCTGGTCCTCCTGCTCCTCGCACTGTCCGTGGGATCCCCCCTGCTCGTCGCGTCGTGTTCCGCGCGCATCGCGGCGCTGGACGGACCGCCCGACGGCGGGGGTGGTCCGAGCT
>JBAULD010000460.1:0-6516 GCA_049578005.1 Polyangiaceae bacterium | reverse complement strand
CACAAAAAAGGCGCATCGGAGGGCGACGCGTCCTGGACGAGCGGCCCGTCGACCGTTCGGCCGGGGCTCGGAGGTGTGCCCCCGTCGTGGACGGACCCGGAATCTGCGCCGCTTTCGGCGCCGGCTTCCGGCGCCGCGTCGGCCGCCGGTTGCGTCCCGCCCTCGGATGGCGGCAGGGCACTTCCTGAACTGCCATCGACCGCTCCGGCGCCGGAATCCTCTTCCAATGCCTCTCCTTGGAGCGCCTGCAAGTCCCAAAGCACCGAGCAATGACAGAAGGCCATCGGTTCCGCCACGACCGCGATCCACGTCCACACGGTGCGAGCATTCATCGAGTGGTCTCGACGCTTGGAGCGGAGCGCATTCTCCGATTCCATCTGCAAACGCGAGGCCCAACCCGAATGGACGCTCCGTGCGGGAGCAGCCCGTGAGAAACGCTCTCACCTCGGGGGAGCCACCCCTTCCAGTGCGCGTCGCCGAGCCTGGACTTCGGGGTCCGCGTCGCCCGCGGGATCGAGAGCGCGGGCTTGATCGAGCTTCCCGCGACAGTCCTGGCTTCGATGTGCGTCACAGGCGGCGAACGCTTCGTGCCGAAGCTTCGCCGCCTCCTTCTTTACGGATTCGTCTGAACCTGGGCCGGGACGCGAAATGGAAGTCACGACGGGAATTGCGAGAAGCGTGGCGAGACCCATCGCCGCCGCCGCGAGCAGAACCATCCATCGCGTGCGCGTTCGCGAGTGCTGGTCGACTGCGATCACCTGTTTCTCGGTAGGGACCAGACGCAAGACGTGCCCGGACTTGGGCTGCCCGACACCGAGACCGGCAAGGAACGCCGCGGCGCGCGCACGCTCGGCGGCCGGATCGAACCCCGCTTCGGCGAGATCTTTCTCGGCCTGCTCGACACTCGTGGCTGCGGCGCGGTCAATCTCGTCTTCGGCCGCCTCGTCGAGCAGCGTCTGCCAAACCTCTTCCGCGCGACGCCCGGCCATTACTCATTCTCCTCTGGAACGTTTGTGCCGCGCTCCTCCGCGAGCAAACGCCGCACGGCGCGCTTTCTCCGTTTGGCCGCGGCGTAAAACTCGCTTGCATCGCGGCCGCTCCGCCGCGCCATCGCCTGGACATCCCGAGAATCCGTCTCCTCTTCGGACACGTATTCGAGCCACAGAAGGTTCACGTCATCTCCCGCTCTTTCGAACGACGCGCGCAGCTTCTCCAGCCGCGCACGCGCTGACGCTCGCGCCTCCCGACGGCCCTCCTCCGCTTCCAATTCCTTCTCGACCGAGGGCTGAGAGCCTCCATGGGAGCCCCACGTCTCTTGCAGGAAGCCATCTTCGGCGTGCCGGACCGCGTCGCTTTCAGCGACCGCGTGGGTCCACTCGCTCCAGACCAGGCGGCACAGGCGCTTGACCAGCGACACCTCCGCGGGATCCCACCCGAGGCGCACGAGACGCAGCTCTACGCGGCCCATGAGCTCGACCGCACGAGCCTGGCTATGGGACAACCGATACGCGAAGCGCAGCGCCGCCACGCGCGCTCCGTGGTAGTCGTGCTGGGCGAGTAGCTCACCGAAGCGCTTCGCCTCATCGTCGGTCAGCGCACGCCCGAGTCGATCCGCCCCGAGCGCCGGCAGTACGGTCGCGACAGCGATGATCGTGGTCCAGAGCATGCGCGAGCCGCTCCCTCCTATCGTTTCGCATGAGAGCACGAAAAAAGCGGGGGGCGCCACCTCCACCAATCGCGAGAAAGGCGCGCCCCCCGAGCCCGGCTACTTCGTGACAGTCCCGTGAACGAAACCCCCGCGGCTACTGGCTACTTCGTAGGGGTCGCCGGGGCGGGCGCGGACGTGCTCGGCGCCGTCTGCGCGGCCGCCGGCGGGGTCGCGGCGCTCGTGACGGGTTTGATCACGACTCCCGTCACGTCACCTTTCACGGCGAGCTTCTGCTTACGGCTCGTCGTCCCGCGCGCGGCGCGCGTCGCCCTCAGCTTCGCCGTGGCGGCGGCGCGCTGCTCCGTGGTGAGCGGCTTGCGAGCCTTGGGAGGCGGCAAACCGAAGTCCGCGAGCTCCTGCGTCGCGGCTCCGAACGTCGAGACGACGTAGCGCTTGAAGTCCCGCACGAGCGGGCCCACCTTCGCGTCGATCGTCTGGGCGGCCGTCACCGCGTCTTTGAGGCTCGCGTGCGCCGCGTTCAGCGCGACGAGGGTGTTGGCCAGGCTTTGGAAGGCCTGGGTCAACGTCGCCGTCGTGTACGCGGTATTCCCGAGCGTAAACGACCCGCTCGGGAAGTGTTTCTCGGTGCCCGCGATGAGCGCCTGCACCTGGGTCAACGTGGTCGCCTTGCTGGTGCTCTTCGTATTGTTGGTCGTGGACATGATGGCGTTCCTTCTCTTCTCTAGGGCGCACGTCGCTCGGATTTCGGCGACCCCGCACGGGAGCGGAATGCCCCCGTGCGGGTGTGTCTTTCGTTTTCGTCTCCCTCAACCCGACTGTCCGGGCTCGATTCCGGATTCGCCGCCCGGAAGGAAAGAATCGACACGACCGCAGCTTTTTCCCGGCCGTCCACGTCCACATCGACGTCCACCAAGCTCCGAACTGTTATGACTGCTCGGCCATGAACGCGGACCCTTCCGCACCCACGCCCCTGCCGCCCCCTCCCCCGGCGGGGCGCGGTACGTTTCGCTCGCTGCGCGGGTTCAACTACCGCTGCTGGGCTGCCGGAGCCCTCGTCTCGAACGTGGGGACGTGGATGCAACGCACGGCGCAGGACTGGATCGTCCTCGCCGAGCTGACGCGCCACAACGCCACTGCCGTGGGCATCGTCATGGCGCTGCAGTTCGGGCCTCAGGCGCTCTTGCTGCCGCTCACGGGCTATGCGGCCGACCACTTCGACCGCCGCAAGCTTCTCTTCGCAACGCAAGCGTCGATGGGCGCGCTCGCCCTCGGTCTCGGCCTCCTTACGGTGACCGGGATCGTGCGCCTCGGACACGTCTACGCCTTTGCGTTCCTGCTCGGCTGCGTCTCCGCGTTCGACGCGCCCGCCCGGCAGACGTTCGTGTCCGATCTCGTCTCGGAGGGCGACCTGTCGAACGCGGTCGCGCTCAACTCGACGTCGTTCAACGCCGCTCGGATGATCGGCCCCGCCGTCGCCGGGCTGCTCATCCCGGCCGTCGGATCCGGCTGGGTCTTTCTCGTCAACGCGGCGTCGTTCGTGGCAGTGCTGTTTTCAATCGTTCTGCTTCGCAGGCGGGAGCTCCACCGGCGCGCGCCCCCCGCGCGCTCGCCCGGCCGCTTGCTCGAGGGGTTCCGGTACGCGTGGAAGCGGCCCGACCTGCGCGCCTACTTTTCGATGCTGTTCGTTTTCGGGACGTTCGGGCTCAACTTCCCCATCTTCATCTCGACGATGTCCGTCACCGTCTTTCACAAAGGCGCGGGTCAGTTTGGCCTGCTGACTTCGATGATGGCGATCGGCTCGGTCACGGGCGCTCTTCTTGCGGCAAGACGCGCCGGGCCGAGCGCAGGCATTTTGCTGGCAGGGACGGCGGTCTTCGGATTGGGGCTCGGACTCGCCGCCATCGCGCCGAGCCACTTGCTGTTCGGCGCCGCGCTCGTGCTTGTCGGGGTCTCCGCTCAGACGTTCACGACGTCGATGAACAGCACCGTACAGCTCTCGACCGATCCGTCGATGCGTGGGCGCGTCATGGCTATCTTTCTCGCGATCGCGCTCGGAGGGACGCCGCTCGGAGCACCAATCGTCGGGTGGGTCGCGGACCGGTTCGGGCCGCGTTGGGGGGTCGCCGTAGGCGCAGCCGCGGGCCTGAGCGCTGCGCTCATCGGCGCCTTCTATTTCCTGAAGTACGGTCCACGAAGGACGGGCGCCGCGTAACCGCGACGACCCTGGGCTTCGGAGAGCGGGGATCGCACCTCGGAAAGCGACGAGCGAGCGGCGCGAGGCGAGGACCTCTGCTCACTCCCGTGTCCTCGAGCCTGAGGAACCGAGCGACGAAGCCCGCGCCGCGAAGACCGAGCTTCACTCGCGTGCGACGGAAGCTCGCACTTCAGAGACTGACGTCGAGTCACCGACGGGGGCGCGGCGGCCGTGGGAAAACAACCGCCAATCCATGGCGATCGAAACTCGTTAGTCCACGACCGAACCTCCGCGTCGAAGGACCGAGACTCGACAGGCTGCGACCGAAGCTCCCCCTCGGAAGACGGAAGTCCGGGCTTCGACGAGTGAGCGGCGCTCGCGGGGGAAAGCGCTTCGCTGCCTCGATACCGGGGCTCGCTCGTCGATTCGTGAAGCTCGCTCTTCGGCGAACGACCGGCAATCTTCCGGCAAGGAAGCTCGGTCTTCCGACCGTGCAGTTCACTCATCCGAGCGCGAAGCTCGCTCTTCGGGGAGTGAAGCTCGCTCTCGCGCGACCGAGCTTCAACCATCGAGGAGTGAGCGGCTCTCCCCCGCGAGCGAGGCTCGGTACTCGATGAGCGAGCGTCACGGGCCTACGACGGACGCTCCGTCGATGTCACGGGAAGCTCCGTCTCCCGTGAATGTGAGCGCTCGCCGCCGAAAGAGACTCGCGGTTCGGCGAGCGACCCAAACGGTCCGAGGACCAAACGCCACTTGCTCACGAACCAAGCTCGGTCTTCGCCGAGCGCGGGCCGCCTTCGCATCGCGTTCGCCCACTCGCGCGTGACGAGGCTCCGGTACCCCGCGACGACCGTCCGATCGCCGGCGACCGTTCCTTCCTCGACGGCCGTCGCTCGCCGGGACAAGTGCTATGAAAAGAGGGCGTGCATCCCCACGGTCTCGGACAACAGGCGCTTGGGATCGGCGTCCCGTACGCCTTCGCGGCCGCCTGCTCGACCTGGGCCCTGTCCGTCTTTTGTTCGCTCGGCTGCAGCTCGGCGAAGCCGGGGACCGCCGGCGCGGACGGGAGTGTCCGCAGCGGATGCGAGACGACCGGCCCGTCCGCATGCGGCTCGGGCCTGGTCTGCGAACGCGGCACGGCGGCGTGCGTCGACCCGAATTGGGCCGAATGGCCGATGCCCAATGCCCAGGTCGAGGTGACCGCCGGCGCGCCGAACTTGGAAAACTACACCGACAACGGCGACGGGACGGTGACCGACAACGTGACGGGGCTCATGTGGGAGCAGTTGACCACGAGCGCGAACTACGATCAGGAGCAGGCCGCGATGTACTGCGCGCAGCTCACCCTGGGTGCGCACTCCGATTGGCGACTTCCGTCGGTCATCGAGCTCGTCTCAATCGTCGACACGGGCACGTACAACCCGAGCATCGACTCGGATTTGTTCCCCGGGACGCCGGCGGTCGGATTCTATTGGTCCACGACGCCCTATGCCGGCCAGGCCGGCAGCGCCTGGGGCGTGTACTTCAACAACGGCTACTCCGCGAGCGTCGATACGTCGACCGCGTACTCCGTTCGATGCGTGCGTTGAAGAAGGAGAGGCAAGCCCATGCAGAACCGTGACACGAAGCGCGTCTTGTCGGGTCTCCTCGGCGTCGCGGCCTTGGCTGCCGCGCTCGGAATCGTCGTCGCGGTTCGCGCGGCGGCGCCGGCCGGTCGATACACGATCGCGAACGGCACGGTCTACGACACCAAGACGCATCTCACCTGGCAGCAGGCTTCGTCGGCCTCGAAGTATTCGCAGACCGACGCGGTCACGTACTGTTCGAACTTGGGCCTCAACGGAGCCACGTGGCGGCTTCCGACGATGAAGGAGCTCATCACGCTCGCCGACCTGTCGGTCGCCCCTCCCGGCCCGACCATCGACACGACCGCGTTTCCGAACACGCCCGCGGCGTACTTCTGGTCGTCGACGCTCTACAACGGGACTCCCGGCGAAGCGTGGTCCGTCCTCTTCATCTACGGGTTCAGCTACGGAAACACGGTCACCGACCTGAACTTCGTGCGCTGCGTTCGCTGAGGCGACTCGGCCGGCGCGGTCAGGGTGACTTGTGCACGCAGACGTTGTTGGCACACCAGAGCGTGCAGCAATCGTCGTCCATGACACAGTGCGAGCCGCGCGGCAGACAGCGCCCGCCGCCCTGTGCGTTCGTCACGCCCGGGCCCGACTCTTCCGAAGTCGCGCAGGCGACCACCCCGCCCGCCACCAAGACGAGGAGGCTCATGCTTCGAATCAGGGTCTTTGCGGTCATCCCCTTCGACGAAGCAATGTCCACACCCGCCAGTGCTACAGATAAGAAGGAGTCGGGATGTCCTCCTTCGACCAAGACTGGATCGTCATCGGCTCAGGCTTCGGCGGCAGCGTTTCCGCTCTTCGGTTGGCCGAGAAGGGGTACCGCGTCCTCGTCGTGGAGAAGGGAAAGCGCTTCGCTCCGAGCGACTTTGCTCGGTCGAACTGGAACCTCCGTCGCTGGATGTGGATGCCCGCGCTGGGCCTGCGCGGCATCTTCAAGATGTCGTTCTTCGAACACGCCACGATCCTCCACGGCGTCGGTGTCGGTGGCGGATCGCTCACCTATGCGAACACCCTGCCCC
>JBAULD010000459.1:0-7583 GCA_049578005.1 Polyangiaceae bacterium | reverse complement strand
CGATTGAGCCGATCGATGCGTGAAGGTCCCGTCCCGCGCGCGAGCTGGACGACGTCGGCCAGCGGCACCAACCCAAGCCGCTGCGAGGGCACCGCCAAGAGCCTCAGCCCTTCCTCGTCCGCGCGATAGCGTCGATCGGCGCGCACGTGCACTTCGTACTCCTCGCCGTGCTCCTCGTACGTCGACACTTGATCGCCCTCGACGAGCAGCCGGAGCGCGTCGGCCACGTCGCTCGGTTGCACGCCGAGGTCCGCCGCGCGCGCGCGGTCGATATACACGCCGATCTCCGGCTTTCCCACGATGAGCGACGAGTCGACGTCCACGGCGCCGGGCGTCTTCTTCAGTTTCTCGGTGACGTTTTCCGCGATTCGCTCGAGCTTCTCCAGCTCGGGTCCCCGCACGCTGTACTGGTTGCGCTGGGTGGCGAACCCTCCGCCCGCGAACGCGGAAACTTCACTTGCCGTGATGCGCAGGTTCGTCGGCTGCTTGGCGATGATTTCGCGACGCACCCAGTCCATCATGTCGTTCTGTGTCTTCGCTCGCTTCGTGGGGTCGGTGAGCGCGACGTACACGGTCGCCAGGTTGTGGGTCTGAGCGTTGTCGTCCGCGACCGTCGTCACCGTCAGCGCGACGTCCGGGCTGCCGCGTATGGCCCGGGCGATCCGCTCCCCGATGATTCGCGTCTCGTCGAGGCTAGTTCCCTCGGGCGCGCGCACCGTCACTTGAAAGCGTGCTTCGTCGTTGACGGGCAGAAACCCCTTGTTCGCCGCCCCGGCGAGTGGGACGCACGAGCCGAGCGTGAGGACGCTAGCGCACACGACGACCCAACGGTGCTTCATCACGAAGCGGAGGACCTTCATGTACGTGCGCTCGATCGGTCGATAAAACCAGTCGACGATGCGCTCGCCGACCGTCTTTTCGCCCACGTGCTTCTTCAGCCAGCGCGAGGCCATCATCGGCGTAAGCGTGAAGCTCACGAGCATCGAGACGGCGATCGAAAAGGCCATCGTGACCCCGAAGCTGCGCAAAAATCGCCCCGGAATCCCTCCCATGAACGCCACCGGGAGAAAGACTGCGATCAGCGAAAGCGTGGTCGCGAGGACGGCCAGCCCGATCTCTTTGGTCGCCGCCACGGCCGCGACCATAGGCTTCTCGTTTTTTTCTTCGATGTGACGGAGAATATTTTCCAGGACGACGATGGCGTCGTCGATGACGATGCCGACTGCGAGCGCCAGCGCGAGCAGAGTGATGGTATTGAGCGTGTAGCCGGCCCACCACATCGTCGCGAACGTGCCGACGATGCTCGTCGGGATGGCGATCGCCGCGATGACGGTGCTCCGGAGATTTCCGAGGAAGAAAAAGACGATGACGGCCGCCAGCAGAGCACCGACCGCCAGGTGTTCTTTGACGGAGTCGACGCTCGTTCGGATGACCCCCGACTCGTCGCGCACGAGCTGAATCTCGTAACCCGCGGGCAGCTCTTTGCGAACTTCCTGCATGCGCTGCTTGACGGAGTCGGCCACCTGCACAGAGTTCGCGCCCGACTGCTTGCGCACTGCGAGGAGCACGGTCGGCTGGCCGTCGAGGAGCGCCGCGGTATCGGCGTCTTCTTCGCCGTCGACGACGGTGCCGACGTCGCTCACGCGCGTGGAGTGCCCCGCTTCTTGGCGGACGACCAGGTCACCGATTTGCGCCGGGTCGGTCACGCGCCCGTGGATGCGGAGCGTGAGCTCCGTGGGTCCGGTTTCCACCCGACCGCCCGGAGTCGTCAGGTTCTGCGAGGCGATCGCGTGCTGCACGTCGATGACGGTCAGTGCGGCACCCCGCAGCTTGATCGGATCGAGAAGGACGTTGATCTGCCGCTTTCTGCCCCCCAGAAGTTGAACTTGCCCGACGCCGTCGATGGACTCCAACTGTCGGCGCACGCGCTTGTCGGCGAGCTCAGTCGCCTCTCGCAGCGAGTGGCCTTGCGAGTGGAGCGCGAAATAGACGACCGGCGCTGCGTCCGGGTCGAGCTTCTGCACGACGGGCTGGTCGATGTCCTTCGGCAGGTCGCGCAAGATCGTGTTGAGCCGGTCGCGCACCTCTTGTGCGGCCACGTTCACGTCTTTCTCGATGACGAACGTGATGATGACCTGCGACACGCCCTCGGTGGTCACCGACCGGAGCTCGTCGATGCCGCTGATCGTATTGACCGCTTGTTCCACCTTGTCGGTGATCTCGGTCTCGATGTCCTCGGGCGCGGCGCCCGGCTGGTTCGTGAGAACGACGATGATCGGGAAGTCGACGTTCGGGAAGCGATCCACGCCGAGCTGGAGGTAGCCGGCGATGCCGACGACGCATACGACGAGGATCAGCACCGATGCGAAGATCGGGCGCCTGACGCAGAGAGCCGCTAGCCACTGCATGGCCGATTACTCTACCCGGGCGCCGTCGTGCACGTCGGCCCCGGGCTTCAGCACGACCTTGTCGCCCGACTTGACGCCGCTGGCGATGGCGACCAGGTCGCCAACCGTTTCGCCGACTTGGACCAAACGCTCCTGAACTTCCCGCCCGACCACGACGTAGAGCCGAGCCGCTCCGGTGTCGTCGCGGACGACCGTCGCCGAGGGCACGACCGGGGTTTCGGGCGACGCGAGGAGCACTTTCGCGACGGCGAACATCCCGGGCTTGAGCCGGCCGTCGCCGTTCGCGACAACCGCCTCGACCACGAGGTCGCGCGTCGACTCGCGTACGTTCGGGCTGATGAATTGCACGTGACCGGTGAAGACTTCGTCGCCGTAGGCCACGACGGTGAAGGAGACCGGCATGTCGGGTCGAATGGCCGCGACGCTCGCCTCCGGCACGGTGAGCTCGAGTCGAAGCGGGTCGGGGTCGTAGATCGACGCGACGCGGGTGCTCGGTTGCACGTACTGGCCGACGTTGACGTACCTCTCGCCGATGATGCCGTCGAAGGGAGCGCGAATGCTCGTGTCGCCGAGTACTTTCGTGGCCGACTTGCCTTGGGCGTCCGCCGCCGCGGCCGACCACTGCTGCGCGGTGCACTGGGCGATTTGCCGGTCGTAGTCCGCTTGAGAAATGGCCCCGGTCTCGAGCAAGTGCTTCACGCGATCGCAATCGCGGCGTGCTTGCTCGAGCTGGCTCTGTGCGACTTTTGACTGCGCCTCGGCGGCGGTGGCCGCGAGAGCGGCGGTTCGCGAATCGAGCACCGCAAGAAGCTGCCCGCGCTTGACCGGCTGCCCGCGCTCGGCGAAGGTCTGAACGACTTTGCCCGTCGCGTCGGCCGCGAGGTCCGACGCTTCGCTGGCCCGGAGAGTGCCCGTCAGCGTGAGGTAGTGGGGCATCGGCCGTTCCGTGGCCGTCGTCGTTTGAACGTGCACGGGCACGTCGCCCCCTTGTGCCGGGCCGGCTGCGGCCTCGTCCTGCCGATGGCACCCGGCGGGGACGAGGAGAGCCAAGACCACGAACGCGCGCACGAAATGCATGCGAAGAGGGGCTCTACGCATCGCCCGGAGTCGAGTCAAGGTCCTGCGGAAAATCGAATGATCCGTGGCCATGGGCGGCTTCCCTCCGGCGCCCGAGGCGCCTCGGTTCCATGTGGGCTATAAGCGATGCTGCTCATGCCTGAACGCAAGACCCCACGCGAGATTCTCTCGGCCGATGGAAAGCTCGAAAAAGACGTCATCGCGGTCAAAGTCCGCGACAAGACGGTCGACCTGCACACGCCCATCGACGCGGCCGGCACGCTCCGGCCCATCCGAGCGAACGACCCGGAGGGTCTCGCGGTCATCCGCCACTCGACGGCGCACGTCATGGCCGACGCCGTTCAGCGCCTTTTCCCGGGCACGAAGGTCACCATTGGCCCCGCCATCGATGACGGGTTCTACTACGACTTCGATAAGCCGGGCGGCGGATTCACCGAAGACGACCTCCGCGCGATCGAGCAGGCCATGCTCGAAGTCATCAAGAAGGACTCGCCCTTTCGGCGGGTGGTCGTGACGCGCGACGAAGCCAAGCGGATGTTCGCGGCGATGGGCGAGACCTACAAGCTCGAGATCATCGACGCCATTCCACCCGACGAGGAGGTCAGCCTCTACAAGCACGGGGCGCCTCCCCACGAATGGGTCGATGTGTGCGAGGGACCTCACGTGCCCTCGACCGGGTACCTCAAGGCGGTCAAGTTGACGCACGTGGCGGGGGCGTACTGGCGGGGCGACGAGCGCAACCCGATGTTGCAGCGCATCTACGGCACGGCGTTTCCGAGCGTGCAGGCTCTCGAAGAGCATCTGCGGTTGGTCGAAGAGGCCAAGCAGCGGGACCATCGCAAGCTCGGCAAGGAGCTCGAGCTCTTCCTTTTCGACGAAGTGGCCCCGGCCATGCCATTTTTCTTGCCACGGGGGGCGTTCGTCTACACCCGCCTCGTCGAGTACGTGCGCGGGCTCTACGAGCGTTATGGGTATCAGGAAGTGATCACGCCGCAGGCGTTCTCGCCGAAGCTCTTCGAGACGAGCGGGCATCTCGCGAACTACAGCGCCAACATGTACCGCCTGTGGACCGAAGATCAGATCGGCGCCGAAGATTTGAAGGGTGCGCTCCGCGAGCATTCGTTCGCGCTCAAGCCAATGAACTGTCCGAGCCACTGCATCATCTTCGGCAGTAAGCGGAGGAGCTACCGCGAGCTACCCTGGCGCGTCGCCGACTTCGGACGGCTGCACCGCTTCGAGCGCGGCGGCGTTGTGCACGGCCTCGCTCGCGTCCGCAGCTTTTCACAAGACGACGCGCACATCTTCTGCGCGGAAAGCCAAGTCGCCGAGGAGATCGAGAAGTTTATCGCCCTCTTGAACGAAGTGTATCGCGCTCTCCAGTTCGACAAGATCGAGGTCAAGTTGACGACGCGACCTCCGCCGGACAAGCGCCTCGGCGACGACGAACAATGGGACCGGTCGGAAAGGGCCCTGGCCCACGGTCTCGAGCGATCGGGGCTCGCTTACGACACCGTGCCGGGCGAAGGTGCGTTCTACGGTCCGAAAATCGAGTTTCACGTTCACGACGCGCTCAAGCGAAGCTGGCAGCTCGGGACCATCCAGTTCGACGCCAACATGCCCGACCGTTTCGGGCTCTCGTTCATCGGCGAAGACGGACGGGAGCATCGGCCCATCATGCTTCATCGCGCCATCTTGGGTTCGCTCGAGCGCTTCTTCGCCGTGTATCTCGAACACTGCGGCGGCAATTTTCCCACTTGGCTCGCGCCACGGCAGGCGATTGTCCTCACGGTCAGCGAAAAGAGCGACGAGTACGCTCGTCGTGTCGTCGAGAGGCTCCGCGCGAGAGGACTGCGCGTCGACGCGGATCTGTCCAGCGACAAGCTCGGCGCCAAAGTGCGCGGCGCGCGTTTGCTGCGTTATCCGTATCTTTTGGTGGTCGGCCCCAAGGAAGCGGAGGCGGATTCCGTTGGGGTGCGATCGCGGGACGGCGGCGAGCTCGGCGCGATGAAGGTGGAAGAGATTGGGGACCGTCTCGTCGCGGAAAGCGCGGCCCCCGGAACAGTCCTTCATTGACGCCCGCGCTCCTTCGCGCGATCAAATTGTCCTACGGTGGCAGGGTGGCCTCGGTTGGCGCTCGCCTTGCTCTCGCTTGAAGGTCAACCCAAACACGGAGGTCACGAGAAGCAACAATGGCATTGGGTAATCCCCGGTTCGATCCGCGTCAGCAGCAGCGCGGGTACCAAATCCGAGTCAATCATCGAATTCGCGTTCCCGAAGTCTTGGTCATCGGTCCCGACGGGAACAAGCTCGGCGTGCTGCAAACTCACGAGGCGCTCCGCATGGCGCAAGAGCAGGGGCTCGACCTCGTCGAGATCAATCCCAAGGCCGAGCCGCCCGTGTGCAAGATCCTCGATTTCGGCAAGTACAAGTACGAGGAGAAGAAGAAGCAGGCGCAGGCCCGGCGCAATCAGGCCGTCGTCGAGATCAAGGAGATCAAGCTCCGGCCGAAGACCGACGATCACGATATCAACTTCAAGATCCGCGCGGCGCGGCGGTTTCTCGAGGCCGGCCACAAGGTGAAGTTCACGGTCCGCTTTCGGGGTCGCGAGATTACGCATCCCGAGAAGGCGCACGAGCAGCTCGACATCATCCTGAAGGGTCTGGACGACGTCGCGAACGTGGAAACACGCCCGATGATGGAAGCTCGAGCGATGTCGATCGTAGTCGCCCCGAAGCCGGCCCTCTTGCAGCGCGTGGCGCAGCTGCGTGCGGCGCAAGAGAAGGCTCGCCAACAGGCGGAGAAGGAAGGGCGACCGCTGCCCCCGGCCCCGTCCTCGGTCGATCTTCCAGAAGACGAAGACGACGATGATGATGATGACGACGATGATGATGACGATGACGATGGGGAAGGCGAAGGCACTGGTGAAGGCGGGAGCGCCTAACATTTCGCCGTAGAGGCGTGCGATTACGGCGGGAGACACGGCTTCCGCCGGGTCCGGACCACCGAGAGTTGCGCGGTGGGTCTTGCCCGCACCATTATCCATCGAGATGAGACAATCGCCGTGATTATGGAAATCGCCGGGCGGTGCGGCGCCGGGATCCGGGAAGTTGCGACGGCATCGTCCTCGACGAAGTGGGCCCCGGGGGGTATCTCAACGAGGCGATGCGAGGGAGTCACGGCAGACACGCGATTTTCGCGGTTGTTGCGGGCGCATGGCTGGCGTCGGCTCCGGCCGCCCGCGCGTCGCTGACGCCCAGCGAAGCCGAGCAAGTGCGGTACGAGGTATCGAAGATCGCGAACGTCGCCCACGTTCGGTCGGTGATTGCCCGCCCGGATCTGACCATTGAGGAGGCGGGGGCCGTAATGGCCGGAGCGATGAGCTCGACGCCGCTGGACGCCGCGCACGCCGAGTACCTCCAAGAGCTCGTCTTCGGGTCCGCATCGGCCGCTTCGCGACCGACGGTGGCCGTCGCCGTCGTGCGCGGGCTTCTGGCGCGGGCCGACGCGCTCCTCACGCATGCAAGTAGCCTCGATCGCAACGGCGAACCTCTCGCCGAGCTCGCGCGCGCCTACTCGTTCGTGGAAGACGTAGTGGCAGCCGATCCCCAATCGAATATCAACGACTCGGCCCGGACCGAGGTCGCCCGCGCGCTCACGGAGCACTTCGCTCGGAATGCGGGGGTGCTCCACCCGGACGAGAAGGTATCGCCACCGCTCGTTGCCGTGCGGGCCCAGGCGGCGATTGCGCTCCTCGACGCCACCCCCGACGCGCCAGGGCGGCGCGTGGACGCCGCGAACAGCCTCGGATTGAGCGGGCCTCGGCGGGCAGCACTGATCGAACTCGGAACGCTCGTTCTCGACGAGGGCGGCTCCGACGCCCGCGTCGCTGCTCTGCGCCCGCTCATCGAGCGCGTGCCCGGCGCGCACGAGAGCGCCGAGGCGGTGGTCGTCGGGCCGAAGTCAGCGTCACCCCTTCATGCGCGCGATGGGTCGGTCGTGATTGTCGACGCGGCATCGGGAGTCACGGTCTCGGAGGCCCGGTCGCCGTGGGGCAACGAAGTCGCTCCGCCGCCGATTGACGAGGCGACGCTCGCCCT
>JBAULD010000458.1:0-5788 GCA_049578005.1 Polyangiaceae bacterium | reverse complement strand
GTCGGGGGCGGGGACGACACCGCCGCCCCCGCGGCCCCCGCCAGCGACGCGGCGGTCGACGGCCGAGCCGGAGATGCTTCGACCGATTCGACCGCCGGTGACGCGAAGCCGTCCGAGGCAAGTGCTGCCACCAGCGATGGCGCCAAAGACGGGGGAGCCACCGATTCGACCGTCGACGCGTCCTCGGACGGATCCGGCACGGGCGGCGACGCCACTTCTTCTTCGCCGAGCGGGGACGGCGGATTCGCGAAGATCCGCGTGAGTGCGACGAGCGGGTTCGATTTCGGCGCGGTCAATTGCGGCGCGACCGGATCGCAGACGTTGACGATCGCCAACGAGGGCACCGCGGCTTTGGCCGTGCAAGCGACGGTTGTCGGGACGGGATTCTCCATCGCCCCGACCAGTCTCTCCGTCCCCGCCGGCTCGTCGTCGTCGCTCGTCGTCTCGGTGGCCGTCCCCAGCACTTCGAAGGCCGGCGCTCCGCTCGCCGGATCGCTCACGATCTTTACGAACGATCAGAGCAACGCGAGCATCGCCTTTGGCCTGAGCGCCACGCCGACCGGCGCCACCATCGAGCTCGCCGACCAGGCCGGAGAGCCCCTCCTCGGGATCAATTTCGCGTCTGCTCGAGTCAATACGCCCGCGAGCCCGGTTTCGTTTCAGCTGGTAAACCTGGGCAACGCGCCCGCCACGGTCATGGTCGGGCCCCCCACGTTGACCTCAGCGGGAGGCCAGTTCTCCTTGGACGGCGTCACCCCCGACGCGGGTGTTTCGCTGATGCTCGGAGCCCATTCCGGGTGGCTGGGCACCGCGGAATTCACCCCGACCGGGACCACAAAGGCGGGCGCTTCGTCGAGCATCAGCGTCAACGGCACGATTTGTGGCATGAGCCCGGCCTCGATCACGTATGCGGGCGCGGGCTCCGTGGGCGACATCGTCGGATGGCCCGTGAACGGTCTCGACTTCGGCGCCGCGAATTGTGGGGGAGCGGCTCCCGCGTCGAAGACGTTTTCGCTCAAGTACAGCGGTTCCGTCGGCGCGACCGTCACGGGGGTCACGTTCGCCGGCGACGGCGGTGCGGGCTTCTCGACGAATATCCAGGTGGGGGAGTCGATCGCGCCCGACGGCGGCCTCTCGGTCATGGTCACCGCCCCGGCCGTGTCGGCCCCGGGCAACGTCACTCCGATCACGACCACGCTCGTGATCAACACCGACGCGGACCAGTCTTCGACGGGGACCTCCGTGACGCTCCGAGAAGAGCCGACCGGAGCGATCCTCAAATTCGACACCGCGGCGACGACCACCGGATTGCCGGCGGCCACCACCTTCGGCAGCTTCGGCGCGTCCCCTCTCCTCGGGCAGCCCCAGTCGCAGAAGTTCGGGGTGACCAACACGGGCAATGCTCCGGCGACCGTGGCGCTGTTTGCTTCGACCAACGTCGCGGCGGCGACCGACGCCGGGCCTGCCGATGCCAGCGGCGACGGTGAGGCCGTCGCCGGCACCCCACCGGCGCCGTTCACGGTGGGTTTGTCGCCCCTGACCGTGCCCCCGGCCCCACAGACCGAGGCCACCGACACAGTGGTTTTTGCTCCCGTGGTCGCGGGAGGCAACACGGGCTCCCTGGAAATGAGTGTTGCGGCCCCCGAACTGGATGCCGGCGCGGACGCGGGCGCGCAGACGTATCTCTGCGCCCCTCTACCTTCTTCCCTCTCGCTCGCCGGAACGGGCATCGGCGGCAGCCCGAACATTTCGCCGACGTCCCTCACGTTCAACGCGAGTTGCGGCTCGCCGGCACCGCCCGGCCAGCAAACGATCGTTCTCACGAATACCGGAACGGTCACCATGAACTGGTGGATCTCCGGGAGCATCACGGGTCTCGGCGCGGCGCAATACACGGTTTCGACGACGCCGACCGGTGCGCCGATCGTCGATGCGGGGCCGGCCGAGGCCATGGTTCTCGGTCCGGGAATGACCGAGACGCTCTACGTGTCGGCCAAACCGCTGCCCGGCGGCGTGACCAGCCCCACACAGTTGAACGCGCAGTTCACGGTAGAGACCGACGTGCCCTACGACTCGCCGCACGTCATTTCGCTCCAAGAGATTCCGATCGGCGATCAGTTGGCGTTCTGGCCTCCGACTCTCGGCTTCGGCTACGTGCCGCTCGCGCCGACGCCGACGCCGACGCTTCCGCAGACGTTCACGGTCACGAACTACGCGAACCCCGGCTCGGCTCCTGCGCAGTTCACGCTCGCGGTCCAAGGAACGGGCCAGAGCGCGTACACGCCGGCATCCTGGCCGTCGTCCCCAGGTGCCTCGCTGAGCCTCGCCCCCGGCGAATCGCTGACCGAATCCGTCGCCTTCGCCCCCACCGTCCCGAGCCAGCCGGGCGCCCAAGTCGCGACGGTCGCCGTCATCACGACCGATTCGTTGTGTACGTCTTCGCTACCGGCGCCGATTCAGCTGTTCGGCACGGCGACGGCCGGTCAAGTCGCGCTGTCGACGAGCGTGCTCAACTTCGGGACAGACGGGACGGACGGTCTCGTGAGCTGCGGCGCCACGGGGCCGACGCAGACGTTCACAGTGACCAACGCCGGCACCCAGCCGTTCAATCTCACCGGCGCGCCGACGTTCACGAGCACGGCGGCGGCAGCGGGAACATGGTTCACGGCGTCGGTCACCAGCGGGGGCGCCGCCGTAACGACGTACCCTGCGTTGGTCGACGCCGGCGCCTCGGTGACGGTCACCGTCACGCCGAAAGCCATTCCGAGCGTCGTGGCCAATCCCGGCGATCCGACGGCTTTCGCCGACACGCTCACCGTCACGACGGACGCGGTGAACGACACCCCGCACGCCGTTCAACTCAAGATGCAGGCCTACGGGGCGATCATCGCCAGCACGCCGCTTCCGACCACATGGAGCTTCGGAACGATCAACTTCGGTTCGATCGGCACGTTTCCCGTGACGATCACGAACACGGGCAACGCACCAGCAACGGTGAGCTTTGCGAGCGCCGTGGACGGAGGACTCCCCGACAGCGGCCTCTCTCAGCCGTCGATCTTCGGTCTGGCGGCTCCCAGTCCGACGATTGCGGTCCCCGGCACGGTCACATCGATCGTGGGCCAGTTCACGCCGCCCTCCGCGGACGGCACCTGGAGCGACGAGGGGGTCTTGTCCGTGACTGCCGACGGGCTTTGCTCACCGCTGCCGTCGCAATGGATCGACCCGGTGATCACGCTCACCGGATCGAGCAACGGAAACCCGCCGGTCACGTTCGACGGCACGCTCGACTTCGGCACGAGCGAATGTGGAGGCGCGACGCCCGCAGCGAAGTCCGTCACGCTCACGAATGCGACGAACCAAACGTTTCCGCTGAGCGTCAGCTTCGGTTCGAGTTCGAGTCACTATTACATGATCACGGCCGGGGTCACCGCGTCGGGCTCGGGGACCCTTCCTGCGCTCGGCCAGACGACCATCGGCGTGACGCCCAAAGCGCTCGTCCCCGGACCGGGGGCCCCTGTGCCGCAGGGAAGCGCCCCGTACTTGGATAGCCTCAATATCGTCGTCGGGCCTTCCTCACAGCCGGTGATTGTCCTCCAGCGGCCCATCTCGTGGACGCTGAGCGGCGCCGTGCTCTCGCTACAAAACGGGACAGGACCTTACGCGGCCGACAGCACCGGCGGCCACACGTTGGCGATTGCCAATGGCGGCTCGGAGTCGGCGACGGTCGGCTTCACGATCCAACCTGCAGGAGGACCGTTGAGCCCCATCGCGCCCGTTTCGGTGCCCGCCATCGCGGGGGCAAGCCCGCAGCTCCTGAGCAGCGTCTCGGCACCCGCGTGTCCGACGACAGGCAGTAACAGCACCGTCTCGTTCATGTATTCGGGCCCCGTGTGCCAGTTCTTGCCCGCGAGCGTGACGGTGAACGCGTGCGCGGGCACCCAGTAGTTAGAGTAGCCAGGGTAGCCGCACAAGCCTGGTGGAGGGCCTCAGTTGTCGCTTTGTGTCGAGAGTGTTAATAGAGCGCAACTTGTTTGGCTGAGCCCTTCCCGAGCGTTGCAGTGGACGATGATTTCAGCCATTAGGTGCGCTTGCTTGAGGCTCCCGGTTCTCGAGATGCGCCTCGGGCAGCGATTCGCCAAGGCCTGACGGGAACGCAATGATGTCCACCTTCCTCACAACGCGGTCTTCCCCTCGGAACGCACTCGGGCACCGGCCCGGTGCTTCGCCGATCGATCACGCCCTGACGTTGCTCCTGGCCGACGAAACCGAGGCGGCGCTGCGATGGAGCGCGGCCGCGCTCGAGCGCGAGCCTCTCTCGCCGGTCGCCCTCATCATCACCTCGCGCCTTCTCGACCAAATGGGTCGAACGAGGGCGGCGACCGACGGGCTTCGGCTTGCTTGCCAGCGGGCGATCGAAATGGGCGATCTGCCCGTCGCCGTCGCCGCGATGGACGATCTCCGCATTTTGGGGGCCGACGCGGGCGACCAGCTCGATCAGGCCGCGAACGCGTTTTGCAGGGGCTCGCCGCGGCTTCAGCAGGGCAGCCCGCCGCTGCCCCCGCCTCGATTCGGCGACTTCGTCGAGCCTCTTAGCCCATTCCTTAGCGGCCCACCGCTGGCCTCGCGCGCGACCCAGATTCTCCTGGCGGCCAAGCAAGCCCACGACGAAGCCATCGGATCGCAGCTTCCGGCGCTCGCGTCCGTGCCGATGTTCAGCGCGCTCTCGTGGGAATCGCTGCGAGAGCTCCTCGCCACGTTTCAAATGATCACCGTCCCGGCCGGTCACCCGATTTGTCGGGAAGGCGAAGAAGGCACCGCCGCGTACATCGTGGCGTACGGCGAGGTCGAGCTGTCCCGGCGCGCGGCGCACGGCGACAACAAGCCTCGGCTGACGGTCGGTCGGCTCGGAAGTGGCGGATTTTTCGGCGAGATGGCGCTCCTCTCGCGGCTCCCGAACGCGACGACGGCGACCGCGACGCGCCCGACGATCTTGCTCGTGGGCAGGCGCGACGCGCTCGTGACCCTGGCGGCCAGGCGCCCCGAGGTGGCTTCGCAACTGGCCGCTCACTGCCGCCGTACGTCGCTCTCCAATCTCGGGTGGACGTCGCCCGTGATCGCGTCGCTGCGCACCGAGGACTCCGAAACTCTGGTGGAGCGGCTGGAAATGCGCGTCTTCGAGAGGGGCGAAAAGCTTGTCCGGGATCGGGAGGAGCCCAAAGGGCTGCACCTCATCGTCTCGGGCGAGGTCGCGGTCGTGGCGCGGGAGTGGAGCGAGCGAGTTCTCTTGGCGACGCTGGGGGCGGGAGAAACGGTCGGCGAAGTGGAGCTGGTGCTTTGCCGGCAGGCCTACGCTGACGCGGTGGCCGTGCGGCCCAGCGCGGCGCTGTTTCTGTCGCGCGACGAGTACTCCGCGCTCGTCCAAGACCGGCCGGCCATCTTGCACGGCCTCTACGCCACGGCCGTCCGGCGCCACGCGGAAACTCGGCTCGCGCTCGAGTCCGGCTCGTCCGCGGTCGGCGACGAGGCCCTGATCGACGAGGACGCGACCGTGACGCGCGTGGCCCCCGAACGAGCCATGCATCCGCGGAGAGGCGTCCCACCCCTTCCAAACCGTTCGCCGGGGCGATCGACCGAGCCGGCTGTGATCGAGGCCCGGACGATCGCCATGAGCGAAACCCGTTCCGAGCCGCCCGCGCAGCCGCGCCCGGCCGCCGGTACCAGCGTCGCGCCGACGACGGCTTCGATCGCACCCGGCCCCTCCAAGGCGTCGATCGCACGTCGAGCGCCG
>JBAULD010000457.1:0-7824 GCA_049578005.1 Polyangiaceae bacterium | reverse complement strand
GAATCCTTTCTTGGAACAAGCGCGCTTGTTCCAAGTCGTCCGTCACGCGCCGCTCCCAGGCGTGGAGCACGACCAGGGTCTGCGTGAGCTCTGCGTTCGCCTTCGCCAACTCCTCGGTTCGTTCGCTGA
This sequence comes from Polyangiaceae bacterium, assembly GCA_049578005.1. Lineage (GTDB taxonomy): Bacteria > Myxococcota_A > Polyangia > Polyangiales > Polyangiaceae > Palsa-1150. The sequence continues at coordinate 7,695 of JBAULD010000457.1, read as the reverse complement.
CGCGCTGCTCGAGTTGGGCATTGAGGCGCTCGAGCGACTGCTTCTCCTTCGCCAATTCCTGCACGAGGCTCGTGTTCCCCAGCAGGAGCTCGAGCTCGTGGCCCGTATTCGTGAATTGGGCGACGTCGCTGTCGGCAAACCGCGAATACATCTTCGCGCGCTCGCGATCGAACCCCGCGGCCAGAGCCAGGCTCGCGCGGCCCGACCGGTCGATCCGGTACCAGAGAAAGCGCCAGAGGTCGAAGGCCTGGGCGAGGCCCACGCTCGCCTCGTCGGCCGGCTCGTTGCAGAGACCGACACGCTCGCGTCGGAGGGTTTCGCGGGCAGCGGGCGTGATCTCGACGCGCGACTGCGCACCGTCGCTCTTACGCGTCGAAATTCGCTCGGCCGTTCCGTCCTCGCCGAGCTGAAGAAAGGTGACGCGTTGAAGGTGGAGGACCGAGACCATGCGCTCTTGGAACTGCTCGCACAGCGCGGACAGTTCGAGGTCGGGGCGCACGAGCTCCGGCAGCCACCGCGCGAGCGCCACCCAGGCCTCCTGTCGATCGTACGCTCTCCGGAGCGCCAGGAGCTCGCGCTCCCGGGAGAGCAGTAAGATCGCTTGCTGCTTCAGCAGGTCTTGGTTGTCGGTCGACATCGGTGATCGATGGGCGATGGCAGCGGGAAGTCGAGAAGCCGTGAAGGCCGTTGCCTGCGCATCGTCGTCAGGCCCCTTCGCGCACGACGAGAAGCTTGCGTTCGGTCATCTCTTCGATGGCGAAGCGCACCCCTTCGCGCCCCAGCCCCGAGTCGCGCGTTCCGCCGTACGGCATCGAGTCTACGCGGAACGTAGGGACGTCGTTGACGATCACGCCGCCGACGTGGAGCTTGGCGAAGGCCTCGGCGGCGCGTGCCCGAGAATCGGTGAATATGCCCGCCTGAAGGCCGTAGCGCGTCCCGTCGGCCATGGCGAGCGCCTCGTCCCACGTGTCGTAACGATGCACCGTGAGGACGGGCCCGAACACTTCTTCGTCGACGACCTTCGATCCGCGCCCGTCGCCGTCGAATTCGAGGACGGTCGGCCAGTACCGATTGCCCTCTCGGCGGGCTCCGCAGAGGAGGTGCGCGCGGCCGTCGCGCACCGCTTCGTTCACCCACTGCTCGACCCGCTTCGCGTTCTCTTCGTCGATCATCGGCCCACATAATGCGGTCGGATCGAGCGGCGACTTCGGCTCGACGGCGCGCGCCCGCTCGACGAGACGGGCCACGACCTCTCCGGCGACGGGCCGATGCACGTAGAGGCGTTGCACTTTGATGCAGACTTGACCGGCGTAGCCGAAAGCCCCCGACACGACGCGATCGACCGCGCGATCCACCGGGGCGTCGTCGTGGAGCAGCACGGCCGCGTTGCCGCCGAGCTCGAGCAAGACACGCTTTTTGCCGGCGATGGCCTTGAGGCGCCAGCCCACCTTCGCGCTGCCGGTGAACGAGAGCGTGGCGAAGCGATCGTCTCGGACGAGCGCCTCCGCGATCGCCACTTCGCAGGGTACGACCTGGACGGCGTCGTCGGGCGCTCCGGCCCGCCGGATGCACTCCGCCAGAAGGAGCGACGTAAGCGGCGCTTGGGGCGGGGGCTTGAGAACGACGGGACATCCCGAAGCGATGGCCGGCGCGATCTTGTGAGCGACCAAGTTGAGGGGGAAGTTGAAGGGGGAGATGGCGAGGACGGGGCCAGCCGGCACGCGCACCCAGGCGCCCGCGTAGCCGCGCGTCGTGGCGGTGATGTCGAGCGGCATGACCTCGCCGGTGATGCGCGTCGCCTCTTCGGCACCGATTTCGAAGGTGGAAACGGCGCGCGCCACTTCGGCGCGGGCCAAGGCGATCGGCTTGCCGGACTCGCGCGCCAAGAGCTCCGCGAATCGTTCGGCCTGCGACGCGATCTCTTGCGCCACCCGCGCGAGGATGGTCTTGCGCTCGTAGCTCGTGCACGCGCGCAGCCGCTCGAACGCCTCCGAGCTCGCGACGACGGCCTGCTCGGCCTGCGTCGCGTCGGCCAACACGACTCGCCCGACCTCCGCCCCCGACCACGGTTCGCGCACGATCGACGCTGGACCGCCCTCGATGCGTCGGGATGCGATGTGGAGGGCGCTGTCCGGGGCAATCGTCGTCACGGTGACGATCTTAGTCCCGGTATCAGCCGGCGGTACCCGATACCGTCGCTTGCGCGCTGACCGAGACGCTGATGCTGGCGTTCACGCTGAGGACTGTCGGCGTTTGCGAGGCAATGCACGTGATGCCGGCGGCCCCGACGTTTCCGATCGCCGTGAAGGTGTCGGCGGTCTTCGCGGCCGTCTTGGCGATCGGGTCTTTGAGCGCGACGGTCAGGTTGTAAGCGGTCCCGATGTCCGTCAGGTGGGATTGAAAGGACCCGTAGAGAGCGTCGTCGCCCGTGATGATCACGTTCGCCTGCGGCGGCGGACAGGTCACCTGCGCGCTGGCCTGGGCTTGGCAATCGGCGTGGCACTCGGCGCTGCCCATACAGGTGAGCGTTCCAGTGCACGTCGGCGGAGTCGTCGTGACCGAGCACATCCCGTGGCACTCGCCCTGGCACATCGCGGAGGGCTGGGTGTAGACGCAGGACCCGTTACACGACCCGTTGCACATCGCGCCCCCCGCGACGTTGCAGCTCCCGGTGCACATGCCAGTGCATTTGCCGCCGGAGAATTTGCCCATGCACTGGGCGCCGCACGACCCGCTCGCCTTCGCATCGCACGTACCGGCGCACGTCCCTTTGCACGCCGTGCCGCTGACCATCGAGCCGTCGCACGTTCCGGTGCAATTGCCGCCGCAGGACCCGCTGAACATGGCCGTACAGCCGACGTCGCACGATCCGGTCCACATCGGCGCGTCGCACGATCCCTTGCACTCCCCCGTGCAGGACACCGCCGCGCTCGCGGTGCACTCGCCCTGACAGCTCCCCATGCAGACGAGGCTCGGGTCGGTGACGTCGCACTCCGCACTGCACGAACCGTTGCATCCGACGACCACATCTCCGCCCGTGCAGCTGGCCGAAACGTCGCAGCTCGCGCTCGCCGCGCAGGTCGCGTCGCAGCTCGCCTGCACGCTCAGGTTGGCCTGGCAATCGAAGTTTACGGTGAGGGCTATCGATACGCCCTTCATGAGATCCGCGTGGATGTACGCGTTCAATACGCCGCACGCGTCGCTCGCGGTGGTCTTGGTCGTGTCGAGCCCGAGGTCGGCGTTGATTTCGTTGCAGACCGTCAGCCACTGCGCTTGTGCGGCGGTCGCGGCCGAGTTGAGATCGTCGAGGGCTTTGACCCAGGCTTGTAGGGACGCTTGCGCCTCCGAATGCGCCGCATCGAGCCCCGCGCAGCCGGCGCTTGCGCCGTTCACCGCGCTCGCTGCGCTGCACCCTTCGTTCGTCGCCGCCACGGCGGCGACGGCGAGCGCAAGTACGAGCCCCGGCCAATGCTTGAATCTCGTGCGCTTGATCATGACAAGAGGCTCCTTCTTCGGACTTCGGATCGAAGCAATCCCGCGGCGGCACCCGGCGCTCGACGGACGGGACACGGCCCCATCCGTCGCCATCTTACGGCGGCGTCGAGACTCCTCGAAAGGTGCGCGGCTGTCGGCACCGGCCCTGCGTCACTGATGCACGCTCCAGCAGCCGGCCACGTATTCGACCATTCCTTGCGAAGAACCGAAGGAAACTTCGCCGATGCATTGGTTGGCCGGCGCGAGGCCCGTGTCCGTGGAGGTCGTGCAACCGAACCCCGTGGCGAGGACTCCCTTCGGGAGCGTCGGACAGTCCGTGGCCAACGGCGGAACCGTGCTCGAGCACGTGGCGTTTCCGGTCATCGCCGCGCTGCAGAATCGCTCGGTCGAGTACTCCGCGTTCACGCAGAATCCCCCCGTGCAATCGGCGTCGGACCGGCACGGCGAACAGAAGCCATGATTGCCCACGCAGACGCCGGCTCTGGGCACGCACACCGACAAGGGCACGCACGCCTGGTCGCCGGCGGTCGGATTGCAGTCGGCCGCCGTCGAACACTCGGGCGTGCATGCCCCGGCGTTGCAATGTTGAAAGGTTCCGGCGGTCGGCGGACAGTCGTCGTCGCTGGCGCAAGCTTGCGCGACGCATACTCGCCCCGCGCAGTGCTGAGGGGCGCCGTTCGCCGCGGGGCAGTCGGAGTCCTTTGCGCACGAGAGCTGGCACAGACCGGAGGTGCAATGCTCCGCGGCGACGGCGCAGTCGCTGTCCTTTTTGCATGCGGCTTGCGCGCAAACACCCCACTGGAGTTGGCAGGCCGCGTCGAGCGGACAGGCCGCGTTGGAGCCGCATTGAGGCGTGCAGAACCCGTTTCCCGCCGAGTCTTGGACGCAGTGCTGCTGCGTGCCGTCGGCGGCCTTCGAACAGTCGTGGTCCATCTTGCAAGTCGCGCAGTACTGCCGCGGCAGACACCAGCTTTGGGTCGCCCCGAAGGTGCGGTTCACGGTCGTGTGGTTGGGCGTGGCGTTCACCGTCGCGCACCACCAGCCGCCCGGACAATCCGTGTCGCCGATGCAGCCCGCCAACGAACAGAACGCATTCGCATCGGTCGGCAAGAGGCCGTAGCAATAGAAACCGTCGTTGGTATCGCATCCGGCCGTGCACGAATCGCCCCACTGCCCGGGCAATTGTTGGCCCACGGGGTACGTGCTGAGCACGCACCAGTTGGCGGGTTTGCGGCTCGCCAGACCGTCGTTGCAATACGTATTGAACGGGCACTCGGACTGCTCGGTGCACACGATCTGACAGGCCGGCCCCGCGCCCGACCCGTCGTCGATGCAGGCGGCCCCGGGTCCGCACGCGGGCGACTTTCCGCATCTCTTGGCCGTGGCCGCGGGCGATGAAGAGCACCCGATGGCGAGCGCCACGAACGCGACCACGAAGAGCGCGAACGCTCCGCGCCGCCGTGAGCCGCTCCACGGGCGGCTCCCAAGGATGTCGTCTCGGGCGAGGCCATGCTCCATAACGGACACTCCGCTCACAGCACCGTTGTCAATTTCGCCCCCAGCAGTCGCGCGGCCACGTTTGCGGTCCGCTTGACGGGGGTCATTCGCACGATACGCTCTCGAAGGGCTCACGTGTAGTATGCTTTCGAAGTAGGCGTGGAGGGTTCACGATGACAACCTATCGCGGGGCTCCCATGATGTGCTTCGGCCTCGCGGTCGCTGCCCTCGCCGCGGGGTGCAGCAGCGGCGGTTCGGCCCCCGGGGGTGCGGCGCCGGCCCCGACGTCGATCGGAGCGACGTCGGGCGACGCGAGTGGGGGTGCGACGGTCGGCCCGCTCGACGCCAACCCCGAGGGAATCGCGTATCCGAGCCCCGCGAGCGGATTTGGCCGGAGCCCTCGGAGCGGCACGACGCCCGGCAGCGTCATCGCCAACTTCAAGTTCAGCGGCTACCCGAACGGAGTCATCGCCCCGCAGCTTCAGACGATCGCGCTGGCTGACTATTTCGACCCGTGCGGGTTGCGGTACAAAGTCATTCACCTCACGGTGGCTGCGCGCTGGTGTACCCCGTGCAACGAGGAAACCGACGCGATCGAGGCCGCGAAAGCCCAGCTCGACGCGGAAGGAGTGGTCGTCGTCCAGGCTCTCGAAGACGGCACCGAAGAGGGCCACGGCGCCACGCAGGTGGACCTCAACGACTGGATCACGCAGCACCACACGACCTTTACGGAAATGCTCGACCCAGACCCCAATCCGCAGCTCGGCGTGTTCTTCACCCAAGCCTCGATCCCATGGAATGGCGACATCGACCCCCGAACCATGGAGATTCTCGATTCGAGCCCCGGATGGTCCGGCGACGTGATGACCGAGGTCGGCCCGGCGCTCGACGCCGTTCAAAGCGCTCCGAACTACCCGCTGCCGGCGGCCTGCAACGACCAGTGAGGAAGACAGGAACCGAATGACGTTGCGGCGCCTGGCGGTCGTCGTCGCGGCTGCGCTGGCGGTTTCATGCCAGGCCGCCGCAGTACCATCGCGCTCGGCGCCCGGTACCGGCTCTTCGACCGGAACCAGGGCTCCTGATTTCACCGCCCGCGACACGGACGGCAATACGTTCCGGTTGAGCGATCATCTCGGCAAGCAGGTCGTGCTCCTCGATTTTTGGTCGACCTACTGCGAACCATGCAAGGCAGAGTTTCCGCATCTGCGGGCGATGTACGACCGGGACAAGGCGCGCGGGCTCCTCGTCGTAGGCGTCGCAATGGACGGCCCCGAGACCTTGGCGGACGTGCCGGCCTTCGTGAAGCGCTTCGACGTGAACTTCCCGGTCGTTGTGGACGACGACTCGCGCATCGCGAGCCTCTACAACCCGAAGAAGTCGATGCCGCTCAGCGTGATCATCGACCGGGCGGGGCGGATCGCCGTCGTCCGCGAAGGGTACAACCCGGGCGACGAAAGGCAGGTCGCGTCCGACGTGACCGCGGCGCTGAGCTCCGGTGGTTCGACTCCGTAAGCATGGGTCGCACGGCCCCATCGTATTTGCGGCAGCGGTCTCTCTCTGGGCGCAGCAAGGGAGCGCCGCCGACGTCGGCCAGATCTCCGGCGATCCGGTTCAGCTCGACGTCACCGAGACCACCATCGCCGTGCAACACTTCGACCCGCGCGATGGCGAACAACCGCAGGACAGCGGTTGGGGCGCCTGGCTGAATCGACTCAACGCGGCGTTGCGGTGGGGAAAGTGGACCGCCGGCTTGCGGCTCGATTCCGCGGTGTATTGGCGGAGGCCGGTCGACAACCCGAGCTTGTCTGAGCTCAACCAGATCAAGACGGACAACGAAACGCGCTACGAGAACGCCATTTATCCCGCCAAGCTGTGGGTGACCTATTCGATGCCCGCCATCGAAGTGACGGCGGGCGACGCCTACGTCCAGTTCGGCCGCGGCCTCACGCTCTCGATGCGCAAGATCGACGAGCTCGGAATCGATACGACGCTTCGCGGCGCCAAAGTGCAAATTCAGAAAGACCCGTTCGCCGTAACGATGGTCGCGGGCTTCGGCAACCCCTCGCGCATCGACGAGGCCAGCGGGCGCTCGCTCTTCCCGACGCACGACCTCGTTCTTGGCGACCGGCAAATGGCCGTCTTCGGCAGCGATCGCATCGTCGGGATCGAAGTCCAGGCCGGCCGTGGGCTGCCGGTGACGCTGTCGACGCACGCGGTTCAGTTCACGCGATGCGCGCCATACGCGTACGCCGGGGCAAACATCGTCACCGACTTCTGGCAATCCCCGTCGGCTGTGACCTTCGGAACGTGCAACGCATCGGATACGGCGCAGTGGCTTCAGCAGCTCGGCAACACTCCGCCGCCGCTTGGCGACGGACAAATCACGATGGTAGGGCAGTCGCTCGAAGTGCCGAAATTGTGGGGCCACGGCAAACTGTACCTCGAGGCTGCGGGACAGGACCGTCGAAGCGCGATCGCCAGCCAAGACCGCAACGAGGTCGGCAATGCGATTTACGCAGCGATGTCGTTCGACCACCGGCCGCTGACGGCGACTCTCGAGATCAAGAGCAACCGTAATTTCTATCCGGTTCCTGCGAGTGTCTCCCCGGGCGGTGCCCCCGAGTTCTCGGTCGTGACCTATTCGTTCTTGCCCCCCGCGGAGACCTTCAACATGATCGACACCGAGGGCACGGGCAATTTCAA